>JBPCXK010000469.1:0-3733 GCA_051008635.1 Gammaproteobacteria bacterium | reverse complement strand
ATCGAGTTCGACGGCATTCTGCGGCACCCGTTGTTGTCGGACTTCTCTGCGACCGCGATTCAGCAGTACCTGACAGAACTCGAATCCGGCGTGTTTGACTGGACCGACGTCAAGACGCCGTTTGCCGAAGTCCATTCGCTCACCCGCCACATGCTGAGATCGTTTGCGCGCCAGGACGGTGACGAGAGCAACGGCTACACGGTGGCTGATGTGCAGGAGTTTTTGAGCGAGCTCAATACCTATACGATCATCAGCCACCTGAGCTTCGCGGGCTTCGTGGGCGTCGGCCTGACACCAGTCAATACGAATGTTCTCGCATTCTGCACCGCGCGCAATCTCAACTGCACCGATCCGGTTATTCACCGCAAACCCAAAGTCCAGCATATCAATGCCGATAACCGCGCCCTGTGTGGCTTTGCCTGCGCCGGTAACCCTTTTGACAAAGGCGGCGCGATCGCACCGCTGAGCGGAAAGGAAAATCATGAAATGGGCCACAATCTGCAGCGCAACCGGTTGAAGATCTATGGGCCTCGCTCAACCGAGGTGTCGACCATTATCTTCCCGGTGCATGTGGGCGAGCAGTGGGGGCGCGATCAGGGCCTGGTGGCGGGACCAAACGGCGAGCGGGCAGGCCATCAGACCGCCTTCCTGCTGCTTCAGCAAGCGGTTCTCGACGGCGCGGTTCCGGGCGACCAACACCCGGTCTGGGGGGCGCAAGGTGTCGAGGCTGCCCAACGGGCGTTCTATATCCAGCTCACCTATATCCACGGCTCGTGGGATATCTACACCAAGATGTACCTGGTGGAGCGCATCTACACCGACGCCATCGGCTCGGATGCCAAGTGGGCTGCCGCTGCCGCCGATCTGGGCTTTTCCATTTACACACGGGCAGAAGCCATGGGCCTGGGGAACGGCAACGATTTCATGTACATCACCGCGTCGCTGATCGACGGCAGGGATTTCGCCGATCACTTCGAGATTTGGGGTATCGAGATCTCGGACAAGGCCAAGGCGCAGGTGCAGGCCAACGGCGTCACGGGTTCGGTGCCGACGCTTATATACTTCGTCGAGAATGACCAGGCATTCACTACGTTCCCCAATATTCCCGGGAACGAACGGCCGCTGGATGGTGTTACGGCATGGCAGCCTGCAGCGCCGGCAATGGCGTCGTCGTTGCAGCAAAAGGTCGACGACGGTGCTTGGAGCGAGGCGGCGAGCAAAGATGAACAGGGTTTGGCGGGAGCGGCTTCAGCAGCGGTCTCTACGGGCAATGGTCCGTTGGGCTTTCGCTGCGCTCAGCACCAACCTACAAAATCGTTTTACGACACCGCCGACATCACTGGTAACAACACTCACAGCCCTGGCGCCGCCGATGGTTTCCGCCTCGCCGCCCGGCGGTATCTATTCGCAATCGGTAGAGGTGACGTTGACGTGCACGGACCCCGACGACAACTGCCAGTCCATCTTCTATACACTGGATGAGAGCGAGCCGACCACAGCATCGCTGCTGTACAGCGGTCCGTTCACGCTCACCGAACGCGGCTTCGTCAGGTTTATGGCCGTGGACTCGGCCGGTGAAACCAGCCCCATCGTAACCGAGCGCTACGATATCAGCCCGCCAACGGACTCGCGCGTCGTCGCCTCGCCGCCCGGCGGCGCATTCGACGCCGGTGTGGAAGTCACGCTGATCTGTGAAGATACCGAAGACAACTGCGATACGATCTTCTACACACACGACGGTAGCGAACCCACAACCGATTCGCTGGTGTATAACGGGCCGCTGCTGATCGGGGAGACGGCCACGCTGCGCTACTTCGGCCGGGATACCGACGGGAATCTCACGCCCGAAGCCAGCGGCGAGTACGACATCCAGATCCAGCCTTCAGAGCCGATACCCTCCGCATCACCACCGGGGGGCAGCTTTGATGGGCCCATACAGATCACGCTGGACTGTGATGATCCCATCGATGATTGCTTGGCTCTCTTCTACACGCTCGACGGCACGGCGCCGACGCGTGAATCAACGTTGTTCACCGGGCCCATTACGCTGCAGCAAAACACCATTCTGCGCATCCTGGCTTTGGATGAGAGCGGCAACCTCAGCGCCGACGTCACGGAAGTGTACGCGTTCCCGGCGGCGCCGCCGAGTGCGCCGACAGCATCCGCGTCACCGGCCGGCGGCGATTTCGATGTGCCCGTGCAGGTAACCCTGAGCTGCACGGACCCGGACAACGATTGTCAGTCCATCTTCTATACGCTGGATGGCAGCGAACCGACCACGGCGTCCATCGAGTTCACCGGACCATTTGTACTGAACGAAACCACAACGCTGCGTTTTATTGCCATCGATGCGGCGGGCAACATGAGCCCCGTTGTCACGCAGACTTATACGATCGGCATAGTCGCGACACCCGCGCCTGGCGGTGTGATCGAAAACCTGCAACTGTGGTTGCGAGCGGACGTTGGCACGGACGCGACGCTCGACGGTGATGCGGTTGCCAACTGGCTCGATCAAAGCAGCAACGCCAACAACGCGGTTTCGGCAGGGAGTACAGGCACCGAGCCCAGCCTCGGGGTCGATGCCCTCAACTTCAACCCGGTCATCCGTTTCAGCGATGACGGTGGGCGTTACCTGCGCAGCCCGTCGAATCCGATCAGCCTCGATATGTCCGTGATCGCCGTATTTCGTACAAGCCAGACCGACGACGGCGTGTTCTGGAACGCCCCGGCGCTGATCGGCGCCGAGGCCACCGGGCGTACCGCGGACTGGGCGCTGGGACTCTCCGGCGGACAGCTTCACATGAAAGCACAGGCCGGCGATGGCTTTGGCGCCCGCAGTAGCGCGAGCAGCGCGGACGCCCTGCCCCATATCGCGCTCGGCACACGCGCGCTCGGCGGGACCACGACACTTTATATAGATGGGGCTAACGCGGCCTCGGAAGCATCCGACAATGTTCTCCTCACCGTTCCGCAGGGGGTCGGCATCGGCAATCACGACGATCCCAGCACAGGCGGACAGCTCGACGGCGATATCGCCGAGGCCGCCATTTATGACCGCGTTGTGAGCGACGCCGAGCGCCAGCGGGTGGAATCGTATCTGGCGCTCAAGTACGGGCTGACGCTGGATCAGACAGCACCGCGCAACTACGCCGACTCCGCGGGCAACGTCATCTTCGATACCGCGCTTGCCGGTACACATATTAATGACATTGCCGGCATCGGCCTCGACAACGTTTCGATGCTGAACCAGCCGCGCTCGCGAAGCGGCAATGCGGAAAGCCTGGTCGAGATCGGTAACGCAAGCGACCAGCAGAACGGGGAGTTCCTCGTGTGGGCTAACGATGGTGGCGCTATCGATGCCACCACGCCGGTCGTGGTCGGTGATCGCACACTGCGACGGATCAATCGCACGTGGTTCGTCGACAAGACAGGCGATCCCGGTACGGTCGACGTCGTAATCAGCAGCGCGGAAATCCCCGCGCTGGCAACGCTCGCTCCGGGCGAGGGGTACAGGCTACTCATCGCCAACGATCCCGGGTTCACCAACGCGCGGATCATCGACATCACGAGCAGCGTCCCGGGTGCGATCACCGTGCCCGCGGTGAACGTCGACGACAATCAGTATTTCACGTTTGGGATCGAGTGATTGTTGATGGTGGGGTTCCGTTCCTCACCCCACCTTTCTATGAGACCGCTATTGTCAACCCCCCCTGTATCCTACATCGTCATAAGC
>JBPCXK010000468.1:0-6128 GCA_051008635.1 Gammaproteobacteria bacterium | reverse complement strand
CCCACACATGGCGCGCATGATTCGCTGGCACATTGATCTCGAACGACAGCTCGCCGCTGAAGCTGATGCGAAACACGCGTGCCGCAACCCCCGCGACCGTGCCTTCGCGGAACGACATGAAGGGGAAAACGTCAGCAGCGAAATCGATGTCGTCGCACACGCTGGCGATCAGCTCGCGACTGTCAGGCCCGGCTATGGATATCGTTGCCCACTGCTCCGTAACGGAGGTGAGATACACGCGCATGTCCGGCCATTCGGTCTGCAGCCAGCGCTCCAGCCAGCCCACGACACTGGCCGCGCCACCGGTCGTGGTCGTCATCAAATAATGATTTTCGCCGAGCCGGGACGTCACGCCGTCATCCATGACCATGCCGTCTTCGCCGAGCATCAGACCGTAGCGACATCGGCCAATCTCGAGCTTGTCCCAGGCGTTGGTGTAGACCCAGTTCAGCAGCTCGACCGCATCCGGACCCTGGATGTCGATCTTGCCGAGCGTGGATGCATCCATAACACCGACGCTGTCACGCGTGGCGCGGCATTCCCGGTTCACGGCCTCTTGCATGGTTTCGCCCTTGCGCGGGTAGTACCAGGGGCGTTTCCACTGACCGACATTCTCGAACCTCGCCCCGTGTTGCAGGTGCCACTGATGCATCGGCGTGGTGCGCACCGCATCGAACAGCTCGCCGACGTCCTGGCCCGCGATCGCGCCGAAGGTAACGGGCGTATAGGCGGGACGAAAGGTCGTCGTGCCGGTTGCGGATATGTCGTTGCCAAGGGACTTGGCGACTATGGCCATGCCGTTGATGTTGCCGAGCTTGCCCTGATCCGTGCCGAAACCAAGCGCCGTGTACCGCTTGACGTGCTCGATGGACTGATATCCCTCGCGAGTTGCGAGCGCGATGTCGGCGGCAGTAGTGTCGTTCTGAAAATCGACAAACTGTTTCGACCCGCGTTTGCCCACATGACCATGCGGCACCACCCACAACGGCATCAGCGGCGTTGCGCGCAGCTCCGCGGTGCCTGGCAATTCGAATTTTTCGTGGCTGGATTTCTTGCCCGCCGCGCACGCGGCGTCAAAGCCCGCCTCTGCACCCTCACGCAAACATTCGCCGAGGCTGAAAACACCGTTGCAGGCGCCCGCCGACCGTTCAGCCTGCACGGGCTCGCCGGGCACGAAGCAAGCGCGGTCGTCATCGAACCAGGGCTTGCCGCCGGACTGCGCGTGCAAGTGCACGGCCGGGCTCCAGCCGCCCGACACCGCCAGCAAATTGCATTCGATCGCCCGCGCCGCGCCGGAAACCGCATCGCCGCCACCGTTCAGACGCATGACCCGCGCGGCCTGCACGTGCCTACCAGCCGTAACGTCGACAACGGCGTGACCTGCAATGATCTCGATGCCGCGGTCTTTTACCTGGGCGACCAACTCGCCGTCGCCTTCGGGCCGCGCATCGACGACCGCGGAGACTATGGCGCCCGCGTCGGTGAGATCGAGGGCTGTCTGATAGGCGCTATCGTTGTTTGTGAAAACTATGGCACGCGAACCGGGCGCGACGGCGTAACGATTCACGTACGCGGAAACAGCAGACGCCAGCATCACACCGGGGCGATCGTTGTTGCCAAACACGAGCGGGCGCTCGATGCTGCCTGTCGCCAGCACAATCTGTTTAGCCCGCACCCACCACAAACGCTGACGCGGCGCCTTGCTCGCGCCGGGCGGCAGGTGATCGGTGACGCGCTCCACAATACAAACGAAATTGTGATCGTAGTAAGCAAACACCGTGCTGCGCGGCATGAGCTGCACGTTGTCCATGCCGGCCAGCTCGGCAAGCGTTGCCGCCAGCCATTCACCGGTCGGCGCGCCGTTCAACAACTCGCGGCTTGCGAGCAGGCCGCCGCCGAACTCGTTCTGCTCGTCCGCGATCATGACCCGCGCGCCACTGCGGCCTGCCGCCAGCGCCGCCGCAAGACCCGCCGGCCCCGCGCCCGCGATCAACACGTCGCAATGCGCGTGCGTCCTGGCGTAGTAATCCGGGTCCGGCCCGGTGGGCGCCGTTCCGAGCCCGGCCGCCTTGCGTATGAAGTGTTCGTACTTCATCCACAGGCTCTGCGGCCACATGAAAGTCTTGTAGTAGAAACCCGCCGGGAACAACGGGCCGAGCATGCCCGCGAACAAGGAACCAGCATCGAACTCCGGACCCGGCCAACAGTTCACGCTGCTCGCCACGAGCCCACGATAGAGTTCCGTCTGCGTGGCTCGCGGATTGGGAATCGCGCTCGGGCCCGTACCGATCTGCACGATCGCGTTCGGCTCCTCCGCACCGCTGCCGACGATGCCGCGTGGGCGTCGGTACTTGAAACTGCGCCCGACGATACTGATGCCGTTGGCCAACAGCGCCGATGCCAGGGTATCCCCTGCATAGCCGATATACGACTTGCCGTTGAACGTGAAATCCAGCAGCGCGCGCCGATCGATGCGCCCGCCGGCCGGCAGCCGGTTCGGCTGCTTCACGCGCCGGGCTCCGACGGCGCCTCGCCGATCTTGTATACGGACAGAATGCGGTAACTCACGGTGTTACGCTGCACGTTGAACCAACGCCGGCAACCGTGCGCATGGCACCATTGCTCCAGATGCACACCCTTCGGGTTGTTGCGATTGAACAAATAATCGCCCCACTCTTCGTCCGAGAGTGACTCCGGGTTCTTGGGTCGTACGATGTGTGCTTCCCCGCCGCAGGAAAACTCGGTTTGTTCGCGCGGGCCGCAGTAGGGGCAGTGGATTAGCAGCATCTAATGAGCAACCCCCGCCGCCCCGTGCTCATCGATCAAATGCCCGGTCGAGAAGCGCTCCAACGCAAACGCTTCGTTCAACTCATGCGCACGGTCCTGCGCGATCGTATGCGCGAACACCCATCCCGATCCCGGTGTGGCCTTGAAGCCGCCGGTGCCCCAGCCGCAATTGAAATAGAGTCCCTTGACCGGCGTTTTGCTGATGATGGGGCACGCGTCCGGGCAGATGTCGACGATGCCGCCCCAGTGGCGCAGCATGCGCACGCGGCTGAAGATCGGAAACAGTTCGACGATGGCTTGCAGCGTCTCTTCGATGACTGAGAAGCTGCCGCGTTGGCCGTAGCCGTTATAGCCGTCGATGCCAGCGCCGATCACGAGCTCACCCTTGTCGGACTGGCTGATATAAGCATGCACTGCGTTGGACATGACAACGGTATCCAACACGGGCTTGAGCGGTTCCGACACCAGCGCCTGCAGCGGATGGCTTTCGATCGGGAAGCGCAAACCCGCCATTTCCGCGAGGACGCTGGAGTGTCCGGCGGCAACGACACCGACCTTGTCAGCCTTGATGAACCCGCGTGTGGTCTCGACGCCGGCGACCTTGCCGTTGTCGCGGCGGATGCCGGTCACCTCGCAGTTCTGGATGATGTCGACGCCGCGTGCGTCCGCCGCGCGTGCAAACCCCCAGGCGACCGCGTCGTGACGCGCGACGCCGCCACGGCGCTGATATGAAGCCCCGAGCACCGGGTAGCGGGCATCAGGCGACACGTTAAGGATCGGGATCATGGTCTTGAGCTGCGCCGTGGTCACGACCTCGGCGTCGACGCCGTTGAGCCGGTTGGCGTTGACGCGGCGCTCTACATCGCGCATTTCCTGCAGCGTGTGTGCCAGGTTGAAGACCCCGCGCTGGCTGAACATGACGTTGTAGTTGAGGTCCTGGCTGAGACCCTCCCAGAGCTTGAGCGATTTCTCGTACAGATGCGCCGCTTCGTCCCACAAGTAGTTCGAGCGCACGATGGTCGTGTTGCGGCCTGTGTTGCCGCCGCCGATCCAGCCCTTTTCCACGACGGCGACGTTGGTGACGCCATGCTCTTTCGCAAGGTAATAGGCAGTCGCCAGACCATGACCGCCGCCGCCGACAATCACGGCGTCGTACGCGGGCTTGGGATTCGGGCTGCGCCAGGCGCGTTGCCAGTTTTGGTGATGGCTGAACGCATGACGCAGCAGGCTGAATGCCGAATATCTGTTCATCGGGGAGGTTGTTAGCGCAGTTTGTTGCCGGCCGCCGGTTCCTTGCCCGCGGTAGTCCCACGAGTATCGTATCAGAACCAACGGCGCGGGCCAGCTTGCGTGCGATCCGGCGAATCAACTTGCCCGGTCGCGACGCGGCTTTGCCTTCGAGCGACCGTGCGCTGTTTCCACGTCCGTTACTGTTGACTGGCCACTGGGGATAGGATACAACCAAATTTTCAGGGGACATAAAAATCGCCAAACGACAGTTCTGGTGAGGCTTTTGCACCCCCGGAAGAGGCTCGGAGAGAGTCAGTTGAAATTCAACGAAAACTATCAGCAGGAGTGTAAGCAATGAATCAATTAAAAGCTGTTGCCGCGGGAGCGGCGCTGGTTGCAGCGGCAGTGGCGGGCGGCGTGCAGGCCGCAACCGTTGACACTGTCAAAGAGAAAGGATTCGTCCAGTGCGGCGCCAGTCAGGGCGTCCCCGGATTCTCGAATCCCGATCAGAGTGGCAACTGGACCGGCATCGATGTCGATGTCTGCCGCGCGGTCGCGGCTGCCGTGTTAGGCGATGCCGGCAAGGTGAAATACGCCCCGCTGTCGGCCAAGGAGCGCTTTACCGCGTTGCAATCCGGCGAAGTCGACATGCTGTCGCGTAATACGACGTGGACCCTGGTCCGCGACACCGCACTAGGCCTCAACTTTACCGGCGTCAATTACTATGACGGTCAGGGTTTCATGGTGCCCAAGAAGCTGGGCGTCAAGACCGCCAAGGAGCTGTCAGGCGCCTCGGTCTGCACCAACCTGGGCACGACCACCGAGCTGAACGTCGCCGACTATTTCCGCGCGAATAACATGGAGTACAAGCCGGTGCTGTTCGAGAAGGCGGACGAAGTTGTGGCCGCCTACGACGCCGGACGCTGTGACGTGTACACCACGGACCAGTCCGGCCTGGCCGCGCAACGCCTGAAGATGAAAGACCCCGAGGCGCACGTTGTGCTGCCGGAAGTCATCTCCAAGGAGCCGCTCGGTCCCGTCGTGCGTCATGGCGACGATCAGTGGCTGGATATCGTCAAGTGGTCGCTGTACGCCATGATCGAAGCCGAGGAGATGGGCGTGAGCTCCGCGAACGTCGATGACATGAAGGCCAATTCCAAGGATCCCGGCGTGCGCCGTCTGCTCGGTGTCGAAGGCGACATGGGCAAGAACCTGGGGCTCGGCAACGAGTGGGCCTACAACATCGTCAAACAGGTCGGTAACTACGGCGAAAGCTTCGAGAAGCACGTCGGTCCCAACACCGCATTAAAGCTGCCGCGCGGCGTCAATGCGCTGTGGAAAGACGGCGGTCTGCAGTACGCCATGCCCGTACGCTAGGCGTTACTGATAGCAACTCAGCCAAGGGGTGCGCCGTAGCGGCGCACCCCTGTTTGGCTGAGAATTTGACGACATATAGTCGCCCATGGCCACTGAAAGCGTTGACGCTGCTGCCAAAACGGCTCAAGCCAAGCAGCCACCCAAGCCGGCAATCTGGAACGATGAGCGGTACCGCGCCATCTTTTTCCAGGTTCTCGTGTTGGCCGGCACCGCCGCGATCCTGATTTTCCTGGTTCAGAACACTTTGGCCAACATGGCAGCCCGGGGTATCTCCTCGGGCTTCGGCTTTCTTGGCACCACCGCTGGGTTCGGGATCGGGGAAACCTTGATTCAATACAGCGAGGAATCGAGCTACGGCCGCGCCTTCGTCGTTGGGCTGCTGAATACGGTTCTCGTGGCGTCGATCGGTGTCGTGCTGGCGACGATCCTCGGCTTTTTTATCGGCATACTCAGATTGTCCAACAACTGGCTGGTAGCGAAACTGGCGGCCGTTTATATCGAACTGCTGCGCAATATTCCGTTGTTGCTGCAGATCTTTTTCTGGTATTTCGCGGTGTTGCGGCAATTGCCGAGTCCGCGTGAAAGCGCGACGATGCTCGATACTTTTTTTCTCAACAATCGCGGGCTCATCACGCCGGCGCCGATATTCGAATCTGGTTTTTCGCTGATAGTCGGCGCCTTGTTTGTTGCCATTGCCGTGGTGATTTTCCTGAGGCGCTGGGCACACAAGCGCC
>JBPCXK010000467.1:0-3310 GCA_051008635.1 Gammaproteobacteria bacterium | reverse complement strand
CCGGGACAATCACGATGTTGTGCTGGCGCCCGCCGTCGTCCGTGATGACGTTGTGCATCGCGGGTGTGAGCGTCACTGCCAGGGCCGGAAGCTGCTTGCGGTAATCCAAACCCAGCGCATTCTCATCCGGCGCCAGGCCGCCTTCACGGCTGGCGGGCCACTTGTACACGTGATAGCCACATCCGACGATGCAGAAGTGACACGTCATCTGCGTCTTCTCGGCGTCCGTGGGCGGCAGCGGGAGGCGGTCTTTGATCGTGCTCATCGCTGCACCCCCTCAGCTGACGTTGGCCACGCGGCCGTAGATGAGACCCTGGACACCAATCGCGAAGATCTCGCTCGTGTCGGCATCGACCTCCAGCATCACTTGCGGTAGATTTTCGGTGGCCTGACCGCACACCATCTGCCCTGCGAGTTCCGCATCGAAAGTGCTGAAATGACAGGGACACTTGAACACCCTGGCCTGCACGTCATAGACGACAGTACATCCCATGTGGGTGCACAGTGTGCTGTAGGCAACGATGTCGCCATCGCGACCCACGCCGCCGGGCACCGGTGCACCGAGCTTCAACAGCGCACAGGGCGACGAGGCGTCCGGATAGCTGAAAGCCACCGGCTTGCCCGCGCTCAGACCGTCGGCCTTGCCGATCGGCTGGCGAGGATAGGGCGGGGTGGCGCGATTTGCGGCGTGCGCAGACTGGGCGATTGCGCCTCCATCGAGCGCCGCGGCGGCGCCTGCGGCGAGCCCCCCTCCACTGGACGTCAAGAATCCGCGTCGACTGAGCTTGTTCATGGATTTCTCCTCCTGTGGCGGACCGGGTGCGTTGCGCCGGCATTTTTCGACTTGTGCCTCGTGCGTCGTCCGGTTGCCGTGCTGCGTTGTTCTAGTCGGGCGTATCGCCTCGTTTCCCGCCTTGTCTCCTGCTGCCGAGCTCGTCAAGGTCGATTTCGAAGATCTGCCATGGCGAACGATGCGCAAACGCCCGGGTTCAACCGGACGCTTCCTGGCTGATATAGCACGGCAACGAGCTGGCATCCATACAGTCAGGTTTCCCTGACCATCGTCGCGTGAGATTCGTGTCGAAACCAGGATTGTGTACCCACACAGAATCTGACCAGCGCGAGCATCAGAGGCACTTCAATCAAGACGCCCACCACCGTCGCAAGCGCCGCGCCGGACGACAGGCCAAACAGCATGGTGGCCGTGGCAATGGCCACTTCGAAGTGATTGGATGCGCCGATCATCGCCGAAGGCGCTGCATTCTCGTACGTCAGTCCGAGCACTTTCGAAAACCCGTAGCCCAGTGCAAAGACGAGGATCGTCTGGATGCTGAGCGGAATGGCGATCCAGAGAATCGTTAGCGGATTCTGGACGATGGTTTCGCCCTTGAACGAAAACAGCAGCACCAGAGTCGTCAACAGGGCGGCGATCGTCAAGGGCGTCAGGTAGCGAAGAAACTGCTCTCGAAACCAGGTCGTTCCCTTGCTGGCTATGAGCCACTTTCTGGATAAGTAGCCAGCTAGCAACGGCAGTGCGACGTAGATGCCGATTGAAAGCAGCAAGGCTTGCCATGGCACGGGGAGCTTTCCAACACCGAGCAGGAAGCCACCCAACACACCGTAGAGGATCAGCATGGTCAGTGAATTGATGGCCACCATGACGAGCGTATGCCCGTCATTGCCCTTTGCAAGGAAGCCCCAGACGAGCACCATGGCCGTGCACGGCGCGATACCCAGCAGTATGCAACCTGCGAGGTAGCTCCTCCAAAGAGGTACGGCGAGCATCTTTACACCGTCGACCAGCACCACCTCGCCTGCGCCATAACGCTCGCCCACCCGCAGGTCGCCACCCAGGGGCATCTTCACATGGTCAATGGCCTCTGGACCGATGAAGCCCAGAAAAAGGGTCCCGAGAAAGAAGGTGGCGATGGCATACATAGTGAAGGGCTTGATGGCCCAGTTGATGACCAGGGTCAAACCCACCGGTCGCACGGCCTTACCGGCCTTGAGCACTTCGCCGAAGTCGATCTTGACCATGATCGGATACATCATCAAGAACAGACAGATCGCAATCGGGATCGAAACGACGGGCGCCCCGTTGACCTCGATCGCCATGCCGTCGAGTGTCTTCGCAACGTCAGGCGCAAACTTTCCCAACGCGATCCCGGCCGCAATACACAGGGCGACCCACACCGTGAGATATCGCTCGAAAAAACTCATGCCTTCGTTGACCTCTGGCCCTTGTTGTTATCTGGATAGCTTCTGGCGCCGTCGAACACGTCACCGACCCGGCGTGCCGCTCGACTGTTTGCGCTCTATGGCTGTGTGCGCCACCCGCCTGGCAATGCGGAACTGGTAGTAGTGGTCGAAATCTTCTCAATCGAGGCAGACGTCGCACTGCGCCATGTCTGCTTCGATCCGATGGGTGATCTTCCCGAGCCGCGCGCGGTCGATTTCGAGAGAAAATACGTTGGCACGCATGGACTGGCGCGCATAGATTGGGCGCGCATAGATTGATTGTTGTGAACGTGCCAGGAGCCGTGGAACATCGTTCGTGCTCCCGGATTACTCGTTGCCGGTGTGAAGGTATTCGGACGGTGAGCCCAGGTAGCCACAAACCTCCGGGTGCCCGTTGCAACAGTCCTGAATCAAGAAATCGATCAATGCGCGTGTACCGCCGAGGCTCGCGGCGTACAGAATTCGTTGCTGTTGACGCTCCGAGCGCACCAGGCCCGTTCTCTGCAGCTGCGCGAGGTGGCTGGACAAGGTCGAGGGCGGTGTCCGGAGCGCCTCGGCAATCTGGCCGGCGGGCAGGCCGCCCGGGCCCTCGCGCATGAGCAGCCGAATTACCCGCAGGCGCAGCGGATGCGCCAGGGCAGAGAAAGCCGAGACCGCGTCCTTTTCGACCAAGTTCGTTATTCCCCGAAAGAACGAAATAATAGGTCAGGCAATGCCGGAGCGCAAGGTGGTTTCCGGGATCGAGCAGGTTGTCCGGTCCGACACCAGGGCATCACGCCGTGGCCGCGTGGCGTCGGGTCTGCGCTCGCTGCGGAATCTGGACAGCCAGGCAAACCGGCGTCGATCTCCGAGAGGCAAAACTGCCGGTGCCGCTGCGCGATCCCGGTCTACGTCGCGCTGTCGGTGAAGCGGAATGAACCGTTTTCACCGTGCCCCTGAGCTAGCGCTCTGTCGTGTTCTTTACCTGCACGCGGCGGTTCTCGCCGTTGTTCGGATCGTCGGCGACCAGCAACGCTCTTTCGCCGAACCCGGCGGTCGTGAGGCGGGCAGCCGCTATGCCGTGAACGTTGAC
>JBPCXK010000466.1:0-2639 GCA_051008635.1 Gammaproteobacteria bacterium | reverse complement strand
GCGCCGGGAGCAAGGGCCTTGTAACATTGCGCGTAGAGCGTTTCGCGTTGCGGAATGTGCAGAAACGTGAGCCAACTCACCAGTGCGTCAAATTGCGCATCGCCGGGCGGGCCTTTGAGGATGTCGCCGCATACGTGATCGATCTTTTCGGCGAGGCCGCAACGTCTGGTCAGTTCTCGAGCCGTGTCATTGAGCTCCAGCTGCAACTCCATCACCGTCATGTGGCAGCCTGTGGTGTGTGCCAGGTGCCTCGCGGGACCGCCGATGCCGCCCCCGACTTCGAGCACACGCATACTTTCCACGATGTCCAGCCCGCGTGTGGCCTCGTCCACCGCCTCGGTGCCAAGGTAGTGATATTGGTCGAATGGAGTGAGCTGCTCGACCTTGATTGGATCGCCGGGACCAAGGCCTAGCGTTTCGAGCTCGTTAAAAACGCGCTGTACCTGATGGTAGAGCTTGATGCTCGCTATGCCTTTTTCCTGCACCCGGCGCTACTCGCTAAGCGGAAATCTGGCCCGATTGCATGAATTCGACGCCCGCTTCGTTCATCTGCGCCTTCATGGCCGCAAGCGAGCCGTCCAGGTCGATAGCTCTGCATGCGTCTTCGATCAGCACGACGTCGAAGCCCTGGCTTGTGGCGTCGAGCGCTGAATAGGCAACGCAAAAATCCGTGGCGAGACCAGCCATGAATATCCGTTCGAACCCGCGGGTTCGCAGATAGCCGCTCAGGCCCGTGGGTGTGGCCTTGTCGTTTTCGAAAAACGCCGAATAGGAGTCAATCGTACGCCTGAAACCTTTGCGGATGACGAGCTCGGCGCCATCGACGTTGAGGGCTTTGTGAAATGCAGCACCCTGCGTCCCCTGAACGCAGTGGTCGGGCCACAGGACCTGATCGCCGTAGGCGAGCTCGATCACCTCGAACGGAGCCTTGCCGGCGTGCGCCGATGCGAACGATTGATGCCGTGCCGGATGCCAGTCCTGCGTCAGCAACTTGTGATCGAACTTTTGCCCGAGCGCGTTTATGACTTCGACAACCTCATCGCCGTTGGGCACCTCGAGCGCTCCTCCGGGACAAAAATCGTTTTGCACATCGATGATGAGCAGACAGTCTTTGTTGTCGTCAATCATTTGGCGGCGCCTGGATGAATCAAGCAACAATCGGCGTGGACAGTAACCACAATCCCAACATTGTATAGCCAATCATCAACAATGTTGAAGGCAGCTCGTCCACAAACGTGGTGCCTGATTGTGTATTCAGGCGCAAGGCGAACGCGTGGGCGACAAACACCGCACACACGTGCGCCAATACGATCACCGCGACCTGGGCGTGCCAGATCATTTCAACCGAACGGTGATTACTCATGAACGATGCAACTACGTGCCAATCCCTGGTTCCAAGCAGATTCCAGCCGTTGGCAAAAGGATCGGAGATAGCGCGCAGGGCATACTGAGAATCAAGCAGGAATGCCGGCAGGTAGTGGGCAAAGTGATAACCGAAAGCTATAGGGACCAGCGAGTAAACCAGACACCGCGAGAGATCGTTACTTTCCCTATTGTCGGAAATGCGGTCTTCAATCGTGGCGATCAGCCCGTAAACGACGGCGAACAACGCGAAGGAAAAAGCCAGACCCAGCGTGTTGTCTAACAGGAGCGCCGAGCGCCCCGGATATTCCAGCGGATTCTCGCCCAGCAATCCCATCCAGGTGAACGTCCGCGAGAACCCATCGAAGGCCACTGAGCTCAGCGCAAGCAATACGAAAGCGACACCGCTGATCGGCAGGGGCGGGAGCGACAGCAGTCTCGAGGCAGGCCACCGCAGGCGAACCCGGCCGTTTTCGCCCCGCGTTATTGGCGAAAGCCACGAGACCATGCGAAAGAACACCGCAAACGCATCGCCGTGGCGAAGCCATGCTTTTTCACCGAACAAAAACATGGCGAACACGTTGACACAGCCGTAGATCAAAACGGCCGTGGCCAAACGCGCAGGGTCGAACGGCGCCGGATGCACCAGCTCGAACCACGCGAACCAGAAGAAAAACGCGCAGGCCGGCCAGTAGCCCAGCCACCGGGGGTAGACCAGACGCGGCTTTGTCGAACAAATTTTTCCAGTCAGTCGATACACTGCCCGCCATGGATTGAGCCATCTCCACAGATTGCCAAACACGGCGTGCAGCAGGGTCAGGCCGATCCACCATATGGACCAGATCACTGTCGGCAGCGGATTAGACAGCGGATCGCGGCTGCCGAAGTACCCGGCGAGCAACAGAATCGCGAGCAGCGCGAGGGTCACGATGCCCGGCCACAGTTCGGTGTCTTCTTCGTTCGTCGGTTCCTCTGAGCTGGACTTCCCGACGCCACGCGGCAGCAACAAGGCGACGACAAAAGACACTGCAACAACCAGCGCGCCGCCTACGATATAGAGTCTCGTCGGCAACAACATCACGAAACCGCGCTCGCCCGTATGCGCCAGCACGAAAGACGGCCAGAGAAGCGGCGTGATGTATGTGGCTATTCTTGTCGTGTTCACGACTTCCCGCGCATGTTGCCCTGCCATCGCATGTTGTAGACTAGTGCTTCGTCAGACTGATATTGACGGGTTCAGAGTTCCGCAAATGTGCCAATGCAAGGCGCAGTCCGCA
>JBPCXK010000465.1:0-2932 GCA_051008635.1 Gammaproteobacteria bacterium | reverse complement strand
CGCCTGCGCGTATGATCTCCTTACTGGCTTCGACGTGCAGCTCATTTCGGTTGAGGGACCGCCCTGCAGTAAGGACGGCGATGTTCTGATGAAACATAGACCCGATGATCCAGTCCAGAATGAGGCGCAGATTACGCTCCAGCGTGGGCATGGCCAGCAAACATTGCAGCTTAAAGAGGGAACCAGCAACGAAGCCGTTTGCCACTATGCCGAAGATCCAGAACACGGATGCGGTTCGTCCGAGCGGGAGCAGATCGAACACATGATGCGGCTCAGACCACTTCCGCAACGCCTCACCCCGCAGCGCTGCCGACGCATTGAGCGCCGCATGGCGTCCCATGTCGATTTCCCGCCGCGCCCAGAACACCGCTTCTCGCGGGTCGTCTCCGGCGACGAAGATATTGTTGGCGCTTTTCAATTGCAAATAGCTGTTCGCGACGATTTGCGAGTCCCGATCTGTCAACCCTTTCAGAACGGGTGAAAACGTCGAGAGCGTATTCACGACCATACCCGCCGGCACTTCCACCCCGGAAGCCATCACAACGGCGTCCGGTTCGACCGTTGCGGCAACGTAACCCAACCGCAGCTCTACACCCAGCTCGAGCAAACGCTTTTCGACCGCCGCAGCCATATTGGACGGGTAGCCGGCCAACAGCTCGCCCTCATTATCGATAAGCACGATGCGGAGCTCATTGTCTTCGAGGCTGGAGTAGGAAGCCAACGCGGAGCGGAACAACGTGCGCAACTCAGCGGCAATGGCACAGCCCTTGATACCTCCACCCAAAACACAAACTGTCAGTAAGCTGTTGCGCAGATCCGGATCCGCTGTAGTCGTCGCTTGTTCGAGGTTGTCGATGATGCGACGGCGCACATGCAACGCATCGCCAATCGATTTGAACGGCAAGGCATGTTCAAGCAGGCCGGGCACCATTGTGTAGTCGGGTTCCGCATCGAGTGCGACGATGAGTTGATCGTATTGCAACATACCCATCTGCCCGCTCGGCAGGTCGAGCGTTACTTCGTTGCTCAGCGCGTCGATGGCGCTAACGTGGCCGCGTACAAACTCGGTTCGCGGACACATGCGGCGGATCGGATGCACGACGTTGCTTGGCAATACGGATCCGCCAACCACTGCGGGCAACAATGGATGAAAGAGAAAGTTGTTTTCCCAATGAACAATAGTGACTTCGACGTTGGTGTAGTCTCCGAGTGTGCGCTCAAGCTCCATGGCGGCATGCACGCCCTGCGAAACCGCCACCCAGAATGACCACACGGCCGGGTTCATCGGTTGCAACCGGCAATCGCCAGCGGCCACCGCCACCAATGACGAACGTTGCAAGAATACCGTAGAAGATGACGTGGGATATGACCGGTTCGCTGAGCGTTACACTCAGGAAGACGAAACACGCAAATAAAATGACGGACAGCGGCCGCATCAGAACGCCGGCAACAATGAGGGCGCCTGCCAGCGTTTCGACGAGCGCCATACCGAAAACAAAAGTCGCTGGCTCCATACCGAAGGTAGGCACATCGTGGAGCACTATCAGCGCCAGACCGAGATTGGCCTGCAAATACTTGTACGCAATACCCAGGTAGATCAGATTGGCGCCAACCAGCACACGCAACAGAAACTGCGCGCGTTCGCGCGGCTGCCTCTCCAGCCATCTCTGCACGCGCGCAAGCTTAAAGTGCGTGGGCAGGGGCAGTGTGTAAGCGCCGCCGCCACGCATCAGCAGATAGATTGCCGCCCCGCCCGCGATGCCCGCGTATTGCAACATCGCAAGGTCAAACAGAAACAGCCCGAGCACACAAACACCGGTCAAGATCGCTGCCGCCAGGCGGACATAGATACCAAGCGCAAGCGCGAGCGCCAAGCCTCCCTCGACCCACGCAATCCACGCCCAGTCACCGGCCGGCAACCTCAGCTCGAGGTCGGGTGCGATCAGCGTTGATGCTTCCAACAGCTCGGTACCAACCCTCGGGCTGAGCCCCAGCGCCGCCATGCCGATCATGATCGCGACGCACCAGCGCAACAGCAACGCCCCGAGGCCCGTGCTCGCGACCAGGCGGGCTTGAAGAACAGGGAACAGTTCTTTCGCGCCGGTTCGGCCGAGCATTATCCAGCCGAACAAAACCACGGCGGCCACCACCAGCAGCATCAAGTTGGTGGCGTTAAGTTGCGTAAAAATGGTCGGCAGCGCCCTGGCATTCCAGTCCGCGATTTGGGACGGAGTCAACACCCAGACTTCGTGCGCGGAGGCCGGGGTCGCGACAAAGGTTAGGAAACAGAGAAGAGCGGCGGACAGCCATCCGCCCGTTGAGTGTAAATCCTTTACTGCAACCGACTCCTTTAGGTTGTCACTTTCTGTTAGCACTGATGGATAGTATTGTAGGCACTAAACTTCAACCGCGCCACGACTTTTTGAAATACGCGCAGGTAATTCCGCTATTCGGCAGTGTTTGAACCTGTTGTGACGCATTGCTGCAACGACTTGTCGCACGACCACAACTGCGCGTGAAAAGTTTTGAATGCTAAGACACGATAGTGATGGCGTGTCGCCAAAAGGAGACAGCGCGACCAGACGCTAAGTTATTTTTCAAACAGCTCGTGCACGATCTTGTCCCCGGCGCTTATGCCCAGCCGTCGGGAGGTGCCGCCGTTGAGCTCGAGCACCGCCGACACTTGTTCTTTCGACGCTATGGTCTGCAGGGAACCTGGCACAGCGTCCTCGGCAATGCTGCTGATCACGCCGTCCTTGCGGATGAACAGCATGTCGAGTGATATCAAAGTGTTTTTCATCCACATGGTCACGCGTTGCGGGCGCTTGAAGTCAAATAACATCCCGCCATCGTCCGGGAGCTCCGACACGAACATGAGCCCCTTGGAGCGCTGCGCAGGCGAACTGGCGACGTGCACCGCGAATGTGGGCAC
>JBPCXK010000464.1:0-7354 GCA_051008635.1 Gammaproteobacteria bacterium | reverse complement strand
CGTCAATCGCAACATCAACTACACGAACGTGTGTCGCTATCGCTGCAGCTTTTGCGCCTTTTCCAAGGGGAGAACCGCCGCGGCGCTACGCGGCCAGCCCTATGATCTTGCCGAACAGGAGATCGCCCGCCGGGTGACAGAGGCCTGGGCGCGGGGGGCCACGGAAGTTTGTTTGCAGGGCGGTATTCATCCCGACTACACGGGCGAAACCTACCTCAAGATTCTCGATATCGTGAGAAGCGCCGCGCCCGAGATTCACGTGCACGCCTTCTCGCCGCTCGAGGTCACGCATGGCGCCCGGACTCTGGGACTTTCACTCTTCGACTTTCTGTGCCAGCTCAAGGCAGCGGGCCTGGCTTCGCTACCAGGGACGGCGGCCGAAATACTCGACGATGACGTGCGGACCGTTATCTGCCCGGACAAGGTGACGACCGCGCAATGGCTGGAAGTAATGGCTACTGCGCACGACCTTGGTTTGCCGACCACGGCGACGATCATGTTCGGTCATGTGGATTCGTTGTTGCACTGGGCGCGCCACTTGCTTCGGCTGAGGACGTTGCAGGCGCGCACGGGTGGTTTTACCGAGCTGGTTCCGCTGCCGTTTGTCCACACCGAAGCGCCGATCTGGCGCAGGGGACGTGCGCGACCGGGCCCGACGTTTCGCGAGGCCTTGCTCATGCACGCGGTCGCCCGCCTCGTTTTGTATCCGTTGATCAACAACGTGCAGACGTCATGGGTGAAGATGGGGCCCGAGGGCGCCGTGCACTGTCTGAAGGCGGGTGCGAACGACCTGGGCGGTGTGTTGATGAATGAATCCATCACGCGGGCGGCGGGCGGCCGCCATGGTCAGGAGTTGAATCCGCAGCGGTTGGAGGATCTGATTCGCGAGGCCGGCCGCATCCCCCGTCAACGCACGACGCTGTACCGCCCGGTCTGCGAAGAGCGGCGAACCGCTGCCCGCAACGCCGCGCCTTTGGGAGCAACCGTAAACACACCGCTGCGCTCGCATCGAGCGCTACAGCTTACAGTTCGGTAAGCGACCACTCAGGTACCGGAGCACTCGATCAATGGGGTCAGACTCGATTGATTTTGTTTTTCGTTGATAAGCCTCCGACTTGCGATCGCCGCCGCGAGCGCGTGGGCTCGGCCGCGGCTGTCGCCGCGCAGGCGTCCGTGCACGTTGAGTCTGCGCGCACTGATGTAACCTTCTTGCCGCCAAGCAGCGCCCCGAGTCCGACGCTTCCTTCCAGGCAAGCACTGCTGATCAGCTATCCCGGCGTCAGAGATTCAATCGGCCAGATGAAACCGAGAATAACGCCCATCTCATGAAGATCAATGGGGTTGAATATCAATGGGGTCAGACTCGCTTGATTTTTGAACAAACGTGGCGGCAAACGGACTCAGCCGTACGTTGAGCGACGCGCTGCCCCAACATGCACAGGTTGTCATCATCGGTGGCGGCATCGTGGGATGCAGCGTGGCGTGGCATCTGACCAAACTCAATTGCACAGAGGTCGTACTGCTCGAGCGGCGCCAGTTGGGCAGCGGAACGACCTGGCATTCGGCCGGGAACATCATTCGCATGGACTGTTCGCCCGCGATGATGGAGATCTATCGCTACGGCGCCGAGCTCTGCGCGGAGATCGAGCGCGAGACCGGCCAGGCCGTGGGGTGGCGCAACTGCGGGCGGGTGATGGTGGCGCGTACCCGCGAGCGGATGGCGGAGTTCGAGCGCATTGCTGCCGCGGGCAAGGCGGCCGCAACGGAGGTGGATTTCGTGACCCCCCGCGAGATTGCTGAGAAGTTGCCGCTGATGCGCACGGATGATCTGCTGGGCGGTCTGTGGAGTCCTGGCGACGGTCGAGTCAATCCAACCGATTTGCTGACCGCCTACGCCAGAGGTGCGCGAAGCCGCGGAGCGCTGCTTGTCGAGAACACCGAAGTGAGTGATATCTCGACCAGGAACAATAGAGTGAGCGGCGTTGTAACGCCTGAAGGCGAGATCGGCTGTGAGCTCGTCGTTAACTGCGCCGGACTGTGGACAAGACATCTGGGCCTTCGTCACGACGTGTCCATTCCTCTGTATCCGACCGAGCATTTCTATCTGCTGACCGCACCCATTGACGGGATCGATCCAATGATGCCGACCTTTCGCGATCCCGATGGACTCGTCTATGGCCGGGAAGAAGTCGGCGGACTGTTGTTTGGTTGTTTTGACCGTAATGCGAAACCGATTGACCCGATGTCGTTACCCGGGAACTTTGCCTTCTCACTACTGGATGAAGACTGGGAGCAATTTGGTCCTTATATGCTGGAGGGCATTCACCGGATTCCCGCGCTCGAGCACGCAGGTGTGCGCACGTTGCTTAACGGCCCGGAGAGTTTCACGCCTGACGGTTCCCCTGTTGTGGGTGAAGCGCCGAATCTCAAAGGCTACTTCGTTCTGGCGGGCATGTGTTCGTCCGGCATCACCACCTCCGCCGGGTTGGGGCGCATCCTTGCGAGCTGGATTGTAGACGGTGAGCCGGGTGTTGATATCTCGCGTTTCGACATCGGAAGATTCAGCACGGAACAAAACGAAGAAAGCTGGCTAAGAGAACAGGTGCGGCACGTGCCGAGCGGGCATTTCGGTGCTGCGACGAAGGCGCCGAAGATCCTCTGACCGCTTCATCCAGGTATTGATCGACGCCATATCTCTCGGCCTCGATTGAATCGGGGTCACCCATTAGTCGATCTCTATCAAGCGGGCACCAGTAAAAATAGTCGTCCTGCCTCAGGACCAGAAAAGCGCCAGCGAGCTTACGCCGTCGAGAATCCTTTGTCGTCCGGTGCCTCTCCTTCTACCCAGCTGTGCTGCCACATATGGTGTTCGTAGACTTTGTCCCCGCGCAGAAAGAACATCTCGGCGCCGCGTTCTCTTATCATCTTTCCTGATTCCGGGCTGGTGTAGCGGCTTTCCCATGTGCCAACAATGCAGTTGCCGTGATGGCCGCGGTAGGTCTTGGTGATCTGCAAGTCCTTCGCGTATGCGAACCAGCGTGACGGCCAACTGCGCAAAGCATCACCTGTATGTGTTTGGCCCTGGCCGTAGTGCACGATGGCGTCATCCGTATATCCAGCGGCCGCGGCCTGCCCGTCACGAGCTTGCCAGATTTTTTCGACCTCCTTGAGGAACAGGACAGGATCGACCGCCAAGGCGGCGTCAGTGTCGTTGGTGCCCATAACCCAGAATCCTTCAAAGTTTAGATGTCGAGCAACAGCAGCCGGCGCTCCGCGTCCGTTACGAGGTTGTGAAAGACGCCGGCGGTCTGACGGCCGAAGTTCGCGTAGTGATTGCGAACCTCCACGCCAAATGCTTCGGCTACGACCTCGGATTCCGCGAATATGGATGTTGCCTGTTCAAGGTTGCGCGGAATCGGAGCACCTGTTTCCTGGGCATAGGCATTGCCTTCCTGCGCCGGTTCCAGCTCCAGATTGTGCGCCACGCCGTGCAACCCGGCGGCGAGCATGGCGGCGTAAGTGAGATATGGATTGGTATCCGCCCCGGGTATGCGGTTTTCGATACGCTTGGAGGTTCCCGAGCCGACGACACGGAACGCGACTGTCCGGTTGTCGATGGCCCAACCAAGGCGCGCCGGCGCGAACGTGTTGGGCACCAGGCGCTTGTAGGAATTGGTGGTGGGCGCGAACAACAGAAAAAAATCCTGGCTGTAGCGCACCAATCCGGCAAGGAACGATCGCATCGTTTCACTCATGCCGCCTGACCCGTCGTCGAGCGCCGAGTCGCCGGCTGCGTCGAGAATCGATATGTGGATATGACAGCTGCTGCCGCCGAGGTCACCGCTCACCTTGGCCATGAAGGTGGCCACGAGGTTTTGCTGCAGGGCGATTTCTTTGGCGGCCGTTTTCAGCAGCATGTGCGCGTGCGCCGCCGCGAGTCCGTTGTCGTAGCGCAGGTTGACCTCCATCTGTCCCGGTGAGTACTCGGCTTTGACGAGCTCTACCAGGACCTCTGATCGAGCCAACGCCACCCGCAGGGCTTGCGCGAAGTCTTCGTCTTCAGATGTCCGCATCACGGTTTCGGGGTGCATGACAGCGTGGCGTGGGTGGATGTTGACGAAGCCCTTGTCGTGCAACGAATCGGGGTTTTCGCGGAGCAGGAAAAACTCGAGCTCCGAGGCGAATTTGGGATACAGCTCGAGCGCTTCGCAGCGCTCGAGCTGGCGCCGCAACAGCACCCGCGGCGAGACATCGACCGCTTCACCCTGCAGGGTTTGCGCACCCGCGAGCACGATTGCGGTGCGCGAATGCCAGCCGCAAACTCTCAAAGTGGACAGGTCGGGGACCGATAGGAAGTCTGGATAACCGGTCTCCCACCCGGTGAAACCGTAGCCAGAATCGAGAGAGTGGTCCTGACCCCAACCCAACACGACAGAGCAGGTCGCGACACCGTGCTGCCCAAGCTCCAGGAAATGCTGTGCCGACAGACGCTTCCCGTAGAGCCGTCCCTGCATGTCGCAATCGGCAACGACTACTGTGTCTATTTCTCCAGTCTTAACCTTTTCTTCGAGGTCTTCTAAAGTGAGCGGCATTGATAATATTTTCCCTGGAAGAATATATGCTCTTATGCTATACCTTTTTTCAATTGCCCGCCCCTTGAATGCGTACGCATTCCCGATCGAGGTTCTCTCGCGATAAATGAGGAGTCGCTATGTCAGAGTCAAAAAAACTTGCTGAGTTGAAAGAACTTGAACTGTTACTGGCAGAGGGAAAAATCACTCGCCGTAACTTTCTGACCAGAGTATCTGCGCTGGGGTTTGCCACGGCGATGACGCCCGCTTTTTTCGGTAGCACAGCACACGCGCAGGACAAGGTAATCAAGATCGGTGGCGCGGTACCGCTCACGGGTCCAGTAGCATACTGGGGAATATCTACAATGCAGGGCTGGGTAGATGGCGCGGCTGTCATCAATGAGAAAGGCGGTGTCGATATTGGCGGCGAGAAGTACAAGCTCGACATCATCACTTACGACACCAAGGGCACCGTGGCTGATGCCAGGGCTGCCACCACCCGGTTGGTTGAGCAGGACAATGTAAAGTACGTGTTCAGTCAGGCGGCCGCCAGCACCATCGGCATGCTTCAGATCACCGAACCCGCCGAGGTTGTCTCCATCGTTGCGTGCTGGGGGTACCTCAAAATCTTTGGTAAGGACTATCCGTATCACTTCAGAGCCGAGATGTCCGATTACGAGCAGGGATACGCATACATTCCGTTCATGCAGGAGCATTACGGCAAGGACAAACTGAAGACGGCCGCATTCATCGGTCCGGACGATCAAGACGGCATTGATTGTCACACTTCGTATCAACGCCTGATGAAGTATTACGATATCGAGGACAAGGGTGTCGAGTATTTCAACTGGGAAGACACGGACTTCTACCCGATCGTAACGAAGATTCTGAAATCAAAGCCGGATTTCATCGTTACGAGCCCATCTCCCCCGGGAATTACCGCCAGCATCGTAAAGGCAGCACGAGAGATGGGGTACAAAGGGCCGATCTCTTCGCCGGCCGCGTCAGAGACCAAGACGATTCTGGAAGTGGCCGGAGAGTATGCCCATGACGTTGTGCTTCCGGTGACCAATGTTGAGCCGGTAACGGAGAGTCAACAACAGATCAGGGACCGGTTCGTGAAACGGTTTGGCGACTTCAACGCCCTGGCCGGCAACTATTCCTGGTGGATTTACGCGCTGGTCGCAGCCATGGAAAAGGCCGGCACCCATGAAGATACCAAGGCTGTTGCGGACGAACTTGCCAAGGTGGTCCTTGAAGACACCTATGTCGGGAAAGTGACCTGGGAAGGCGAAAAATCATTCGGCATCAGGCGCCAAGGCGTCTATGACTGTTACACGACCCTCATCGAGAATGGCGTGGCGCGGCTTGCTGATGTGAGATATCCGGAACTGCCGGAGGGTTACTAGCCCGCGTTTCTCACCACGGGGGCGAGATGATCGCGCAGAGATGTGAATTCACAAGGCACTACTGATCGAGTGGAATACGGGCTGTATTTCCGAGTGAGGAAAATTCGTTGTGGATTCAAAGATCAAGCCAGCGCCGTCATCGTGGTGAGAAATGCGGGCCAGGGGTCCTCGATACACAAGCGCGCTGGCACAGTAACAATGGCGGCGCGCTTCGTCGTTGCGAGATCAGGGGAGGCTCGCACTTGCACATCGAAGATGTTTGATTGAGATCGGTTGGATCCGATTGCTAAAGCAGCGCCGTGTCGGCAGGAACCGCCGCATCTTCGTACGCCGGTGCACGATCGGTACCGCACAGTGGCGCGAGTCTATAACGCTGAACAATAGATGCGGATAAGCTGAGCATGACTCTGGACGAATTCACCCAAATGACGCTGACCGGGATAAATCTCGGCCTCATGTATGCGTTGATCGCAATCGGACTGACCCTGATATTCGGCATCATGCGCATCATTCAGTATGCCCACGGTGAGTTTTACATGCTCGGTGCGTATGTCCTGTACTACTGGTCCGCGGTGATGAAATGGCCGTATTGGCTGGGTATCGTTGCCAGCGCGGTGGTCATCTTCATAGTCGGAGCCTTACTTCAGCTCTTGTTGTTCAGGCCGTTGCACGGGAAAAACATTCTGTATTCTCTGGCGGTCTCCATGGGATTGATTTTCATCATTTCCAGCGGTGGCCTCCTGACATTCGGCACGGTTGTAAAAGGCATTCCAAGCGTCGTTACGGGCGGCGTTACGGTTTTTGGGGCCTTTTATACCTATGAACGGATGGTCATTTCGATTTTTTCCGCCGTTTTGATTTTGGGACTGTGGTTCTTCCTGCAGCGAACAACCACGGGCATGGCAATGCGCGCGGTTTCCCAAGACCCCGAAGTCAGCTCTCTACAGGGAATCAACACGCAACGCATCCATTGGATCGCCTTCGGGTTGGGCAGCGCGATGGCAGCCGTGGCGGGATGTCTGATGGGCACTTTGCTGTCCATTGTGCCGACCATGGGGTTCATTGCGACCGTGAAGGCCTTCATGATCGTCATTCTAGGTGGGCTGGGAAGCGTGCCAGGCGCGTTGATCGGCGGGCTCATCATCGGCTTTATCGACAGCTTTCTGACCACCCTCATCAGTGCGGACGTGGCTTACATCATTGGATTTGTGACCATCTTCGTCATTTTGGTTTTTAAGCCTGCGGGATTGTTTGGCCAGGAGTGGGACTAGCCCGCATTTCTCAGTGCGCCGTGCAAAGGTGCGCTCACTCAGTGGGTGAGAATCCCACCCGGCAAGTATCGTTCCAGCCGGTAGCAATTGGAACAACGGTAAA
>JBPCXK010000463.1:0-2963 GCA_051008635.1 Gammaproteobacteria bacterium | reverse complement strand
ATCAGGTGCTGACGGAGTCTCAGGCCGAGGCTGTTATGCAAGATGTTGTTCCGCCTGAGCCTATCCATATATCACTATCTCCATGATGCTCATACGGTGACGACATGCGAATATTCTTAGTCTCTCTTACATTGCTACTGTTCGTGTCGCTACGACCTGTAGGCGCATTCTCAGTTGGCTGCACGCCGGAGGCCGGTGGCATTTGTCGCCAAGCGAGTGCTACGCAGGCAGATATCGTAGCCGCATACAATGCATCTTCGAACGGGGACACTATCCGTATCTTGCCTGGAACGGCCGTGTTTACGCGCACGCTTCAGATAAATAAGCCGGTTTACATAATGGGGGCCGGTGTCGACACAACGTTTATACAGGACACATCGCTCTCTAACGGTGTGTTTTGGTTGCGTCAAAACGATGTCATGAGGATGTCGGGGTTGACATTCACGGGTTCGTCCGGACCGAATGGCAACATTCGGTTTGAGGGTGACAACAATCGAGTTGATGATATTCGGTTCGCGTCGCAGGGTGGTCATCCCATCGTAGTCCGTAGCAACCCGGTCAACTCGGTTATCGACAATTGTACGTTCGAGGCGAGTGGCCGTGGCGTAAATGTCCTGGGGGACGCAGGCTATTGGACGGATGCTTCTCAATTTGCACCAGGAACGACATATGGGGTGTACATTGAGAATAGCGTATTTAACCGTGGTGGTGTCGAGGTCCTAGACATCAATCGCGGTGGCGCATACGTTGTAAGGCACTCTACGTTCAACAATGGTGGCAATGCCGCCATGCATGGCGCGGACTCCGGTGACCGCGCAGGTGGGTACGTGGAGATTTATGAAAATACTTTTAATAATACTGGCATCAGTCGAGATTTTGCGATGATCTCGCGTGGTGGAGTGATGATTGCCTGGCGCAACAAAATTCTTGGTCCTCACAACCAGGCGATCAAGGTGCAAAATTGGCGTAGTTGTTTTGGCGTTGCCCCTCTAGTGATGCACGGCAACAACCAGAATCGTTGTACGCAGAGCTCCGATAACCCGTTTGATGGCAAGGAGAGATCGCCTGGAAACGGATATCCTTGCAAAGATCAGTTTGGACGCGGCCCCAACCAGTCGCTCCAGATCTCCTATCAGTGGGCAAATACGTGGGATCGAGGTTCCGTGTTTTTTAACGTGGCAAACGTGGTGCCGGGCTGCTCAAATCCATCAACGCAAGACCATGTACAGTCCGGCAGGGACTACTTTGATGGTGTGCCAAGGCCAGGCTATACCGGGCTTGTCTACCCACACCCACTTGTTACACTTACATCTGGGGGCGCTACAGCACCAATCCTGAGTGCACCAACCAACCTAAAGGTGGAGTCTATTGCGACTGACTGACACTGTGAATTCTACTTAGGGTCACGAAGCTTGGAGTTAGTCAGATAGTGGCGGCCAGGGATGATGGCAAAGAGGATATTATCGGTCCCGGATTTGGTGCGCCTGATGTCTTTGCCACGTTCACTTGCTTTGGTCTCACCAACCTCGAGTGCGAGATTCTTTCAGCTCGGCTTGCCGACACCGCCTCAAAGCATGCGTTTACGGCTATGCACGCAACTGCCAATACTCGATGACGTTGGGGGAAAGCGCATTGGTTCGTCCTATGCCCCGCTGACACACACGGAGCAAACTGACATAAGCGAATTCAGCGGAGGTATGCCGCCGGCGACAACGCCGCTCGACGCGGGAGGCGAAGTGGTTCTGGCGGATGCCTGTCGTGAGATCGAGTGGTTGATCGAAAATAGCGCGCACGGTGTCGCCGTTGGGGGTCCACCGGCGAGGGCGACACGCTTGGTAGCGAGGAATTTCGCGATCTGGTGGGCGCGGCCGTGTCGGCGGCCGTCGGTCTTGTGGCTGTGATCGCCGGGATCATCACCGACAGCACGCGCGATGCCGTCCAGCATGGGCTCGCTGTGTGCGACCTCGGCGTCGCGGCGCTCCAGGTCACGCCTGTGCACGACCTGTTCCGGCCGGACGACGAGGCAATGGTGGAGTATTTCCGTACGCTTGCCAAGGAAACCGGGCAGCGGATCATCATGTACAACGTCGTGCCCTGGACCTATCTCTCGCCATCGCTGCTGCTGAGGATCACGGACGAAGTTCCGCTCGTGGTCGGTGTCAATCAGTCCGCCGGCGATCTCAAGCTGTTTGCTGACCTGATGGCGGACGCGAAGCCAGGCAATCTGATATTCAGCGCAGTCGACGCACTGATGTATCCGTCCTACGCCCTCGGCGCGCACGGCTCGATTGCGGCGATACTCTCTGCCGCACCAGGTCCGTCGGTTGCGCTGTGGGTCGCATTCAAAGCGGGCGATCACCCGCGCGCGCTCGACCTGCACCTAGACCTGCTGCGTTTGTGGAATGCGATGATGCCGAGCGACAACCTCCCGGCATCGACGAAGTACGCGCAAACGCTCCAGAGCTGCACCTCGGGTGTGGCCGGTCAACCCATGTCCATGCCTGCGCCGGACCATGAGGCACGCATCCGCGAAGCGCTTACAGCACTCGACGTACTGCGCTGAGCGAGAACATGAACGCCGGTGAGGTGATGCTTTGACGAGCGCGGAAATGGTTGCGGATCTCGGCAGCGGCGCAACGAAGCCGCCAGGTTGAATCAGGCCGCAGCCTTTTGCCGGCAGTAGCAAGATGCGTGCACTTTCACTTCCGAACGCGCGAGCGCCAGGTCCAGTTGCTGCTTGATGAGCAGCGATTCGTTTGCTTCGCCACGCCGCGTGAGACACTCATGCAGTCCGTGAAGGCTCCAAAGATTGTTCGGATGCTGGCAGGCGCGGCTCAGCGTCCGGTCGAGACCGAGGTCGGCGCGATAGACCGCCTCAGCCTCCTGATAACGATCTTGTTCTATAAGAAGCGCGCCTAGCGCGTGGCGCGTTGGCTGCATCCAGCCCCACGGCTCGTCGTAGG
>JBPCXK010000462.1:0-10326 GCA_051008635.1 Gammaproteobacteria bacterium | reverse complement strand
GACCCGGCGTGATTGGTCTGGAACTCGGTCAGGCGCTGAGCCGGTTAGGGGTCAGGACACTCATGTTCGGCCGCGGTGGTGCGATCGGGCCGCTTACTGACCCGGCTGTCGTCGAATCCGTCAGCAGCGCGATGTCCAGAGAGTTGTACTTTGATCCCGATGCCGACGTCACGAGCATGCAACGGGTGAACGACGCAGTACGCATCGACTTTGTCGGCCTTGATGGTCGCAGGCGTACGGAAATCGTGGACTATGTGTTGGCGGCGACGGGGCGCATACCGAACGTCCAGGGGCTCGATCTCGAGCGCACCACGTTACCACTCGATGCGAAAGGCGTACCCATCTTCGATCCGGCCACGTTACAAATTGGCCACTCGCATGTCTTCATTGCGGGAGATGTCAACAGCGATCGGCCGCTGTTGCACGAAGCCTCCGACGAAGGACGTATCGCGGGAGACAATGCTGGACGCCACCCGCATGTGAAGGCAGGCGTGCGGCGATCACCCTTGAGCATCGTGTTCACGGATCCGCAGATCGCCATGGTCGGACAGCGCTTCGCCGAGTTGTCCCATGGCCGTACCGCGGTCGGGTCAGCATCGTTCGAAGACCAGGGACGCAGTCGTGTAATGCTGAGAAACAAAGGGCTCCTGCGCGTCTATGCTGAAAAGGAAACCGGGCTCTTTCTCGGCGCCGAGATGTTCGGGCCGAGAGCAGAGCACCTCGGACATCTGTTGGCCTGGGCCCATCAGGCCGGGATGACCGTCGATCAGATGCTCGGCATGCCTTTTTATCATCCCGTAGTCGAAGAAGGGCTGCGAACGGCGCTTCGAGATGTGCGTAACAAAGTTCAAGAGCATCCCGCTCTGGCGAGGGTAGCTTAGAGTGCTCTACCGGCGCCTGCGTTGATGTAGACATCACTGCATTGCGCAGGCGCTCTCGTTAATAGCGCGGGACGAGGGCCGTAGCCACAACGAGTGTCTGGCTGATATTCTTTCCACTCAGGCTTTGATGGGCTCATGCAACCAGACGACATGGCCTCAACATATCTGTTTCTTGCTTCGGAGCACGCCGCTAACATCGCCGGGCAAGCGCTCGATGCCGATCGTGGCAAGCTCATTGCCTGAAGTAGGGAAGGCGATGACCACTGCGCAAGAAAAGATCGATTGGCAACTCGTCCGCGGCGCTTTCTTGCGAATCAGCGAACGCGCTGCCGACCTGGGTATGCCTCCGAGAATTCCGGCGCTTGCGGATGTCCCGGCTTCGCACCTCGAAGGATTTCAGGAGAACAAGAAGATAGCCCAACTGCTCCCGCCCTCAAAGGACGACGTGGCTGAACAGTTCGTCAACGCAGTCAAGAACTGGAGTATGAAACTGCATCTGGAGCATTGTTTCAGCACCAACCCACCGAGCTATCTGGCGCCTTCGTTCAAGTGTTTAGGCGTCCATGAAGCTTGCTCGAAAGCCGAGAGGGGGATACTCGTGTGTGCCGGACAACTCGCCATTTGTGTCGCCGAAAATCTCGTCCCACTCACCGAGCATAGTGGCTACTAGAGGATACGGACCCCGTACGCCGCCTGGCGGCAAGATCGACACCGAGAAGCTTGATCGTGTCGTGGCCAAGGCGCGCAAGGACGCCGATGCACGTATGCTCGGTTACCGCGAGCAGTCGCTGCGTCTTCATTCCTGGGTGTGCGCGCGGTGTAGTCGTGAGTTTTCGCGCGCGAATCTCCATGAGCTGACGGTGCATCACAAGGATCACAATCACGACAACAACCCACCCGACGGCAGCAATTGGGAAAATCTTTGCCTGTACTGTCACGACTGGGAACATCAAAAATACTCCCATCTGGTAAGAGGCGACAGCGCGGAATTCGGGCTCACGACGCCGACCAGAGCCAGGGCGGCCAATCACAACCCGTTTGCGGATCTCAAGGAGAAGTTGGAAAAGAACAAGTGATCGCGGCTTTCGGTGTGGTCGCTGCACTTAACCACCGCCGCGTTGCTTCAAACTTCTACCTCTGCTCCAATGCTCCGTATCGAACCGCACATTGTCATCGACGAAGATGAGCTGCGTGTAAAATTTGTGCGGGCATCAGGGCCGGGGGGTCAGAATGTCAACAAAGTGGCCACCGCCGTGCAATTGCGCTTTGACGTGAAGCGCTCGACGTCACTCCCTGAAGATGTGCGCGAGCGCCTGACCAGCCTTGCGGGAAAGAGAATTAACTCTCGAGGGGTGCTGATCATCGATGCACGCCGTTTTCGAACGCAAGAACGAAACAGACAGGATGCTATTGATCGCCTGGCTGCTCTGGTTCGGAAAGCCGCAGCGAAACCCAAAAAGCGCCTCAAAACGAAACCAAGTCGCGCATCGAAACAACGTGCCCTGGATGAAAAACGTCGCCGTGGGGTTACCAAGCGTTCCCGCTCCAAACCCGGGTTGGAAGACTAAGCAGCATTGTCCCCGAGTCGGGCTAACGACCACGCGCGACGCTGCGGGTACGACGGATCGTTTACAGTCGGATCATCTCATTCACGGCAATCTCGTTCGGCCGTTTGCTCGTAGACACCGAGGCACGTTGGGCTTCGCTGCGCTCAGCACCAACCTACGAAGAGAAATTCGCATAGTGCCTAGCCCGCGTTTCTCACCACGATGACGAGCCCTCGCTTGATCTTTGATTCAAGCGCCGATTCTCCTCGCCTTCAGTGCACGAGCGGCGTCTCAGAGAATGTCCGGATAGCCGTGGCGGATGGCGGTTTGTTCGAGCTCTGTGATGCGTTCGTAGGCCGCGGGCGGCAACAACTCGACACCGCTTATGAAAACCTGTTCGCAGGCCGACTGCACGGTCTCGTCTTCGAACGCTTCGACGAGAGCGCTCTGGACGTGCGTGACCAGTCGTTCGTCCGTCTCGGTCCGCGTCACGTAAGGAAGGCCGGGCGCGCTTTCCGTGTAGCAGAGCAAGCGAGTGCCGCGCACAGACTCCGGCCGATATCGTTGAAGCAATGCGTACGTGACGCAGTCGATGGCGCAGACGTCTGTCTCCCCGCCTGTCACCATCGCAATGCTTTCGGGGTGCCCGCCGCTGATTTTCACCTCGGCAAAGAAGCGCCCCTCCCGGCTCAACGGGGCAAGCAGGGCGCGTAACGCATTCATACCGGAGTGCGATTCGGGGCCGTTGATCGCGCAGACCGAATGCCGTAGGTGTTCGAGTTCGGTGGCCTTGTTTGTAGCATTGACAAGCACCGCACTCGAGTATTGCGAGCCCTCGCAACCGGGAGCGCTATAGCGCGGCGTGGCGATGGGGCGGAGCCTCCCCGCATAACGACCGACTACGTCATACCCGCAACACTGACTGATGAGCAGACTGGGGTTCGACCACAGTTGGGGTAAAGCCCGGCCATGCAAGAGTGCGCCGGGCACGTCAGCGACACCCCGCTGCCGAAGGCGCTGCGCAATGCCCTCCCATATCGTGTCGAGGGCGTCACGGACCTCGGGTAGGTCGTACATCGGAAAGCTCGCGGTCAGCGCCATGACACGTTCCTTTGTTTTTCCGGCTAGCCGACACGTAGAGCACAGCAACGAAGCGTACTGCGCCGCATGTCTGCCATCGTACGGCAATCCCTGACTTGCGCAGACGCTAGTCGATTATTTGCTCGTCGACGCGAATATCATCAGCATCGATGAGCTTGACTGTGACTTCGGCGCTATTACTCTGATTTTCGAGCAGGATGGCGATTCGGTTGTCGCCGTCTTCCAAATCGATATCTGCGGGGCCCTTGTCGAGACCGTTGCTACCCGTGATTCGTAGCTCGTAGTTTCCCGAGTTTGCGTCGATGACCGTCTGATCATTGAGAAAGTTTATGTCGCCGGCGAATATTTCGTCGCCTGTAACGCGATCTTCAATTTCTACTCTTACCGGGGTTCTTTGCGGGGCAGCGTGAAAGAACCGCAATTTGCCCTCGGACGACGCGTCCGTGCCGTCCACGCGAATCTGGTCCAGTTTGAGGCTGCTGAATTCGTCGACGGCTATGACAAGGTGGTTTTCATCCGTCGACAAACCAAGGTCGATCGGGCCAAGTACGCTGGTATCGCCGTCAAATACTTCAAACGAGAACGTGTCGTCGTCGGAGCTGAATCGTCCCCGCTCGGATTCCACCGAGTTGAAATCGGTGGCCTCTGCGAATTCTACGTTCGAATGCAGCGTATCGCCGTTGACGACAAATCGCAGCTCCGGTGACCCCGGTGAGGCATTCATGACGCGCACGTCAGTCCTGTCGCAGCCGACAACAAGCGCAAGCGCGATTGCAAAAAGCCAGAAACTCGTTTGCGAGCGCATGGAACAATTGTAAATCAAACGGTACTTCCGTCGTTAGTACCTTACCAGTGAAATCTTGGACAAAAATACCAAGAATTTCTCGAACCGGCGGTCGTGCCGGAGTGAGGCGGACTTTTCCACGCCTTGTCCACGGCCGCGCGCCTCACACGCCGGCGAAGCGGTGGGCAAGGGGTGGTAAAGTCCGCCGTTGAAGAGGCACGTCTTTGGTTCCGGCTAGGCCGCATATCTCACCACGGGGCGAGATGATCGCGCAAAGATCAAGCGAGGGCTCGTCATCGTGGTGAGAAATGCGGGCTAGGCCGGGTTAGGAAAAGCGAACCCGATCTGACGGTTGGTGGTAATGAGGGTGTCGCGCAAGTCAACGATAGCACCCGTAGGGTGGCGGTGAGCACGGCGAACGCCACCAATGTGCCAACCGCGTGGCGGGGTTCGCTAGCGCTCACCACCACCCTACGAAAACCGTTTTACGGCACCCTCTTGTCGGGAGGGCCACCTGCAAGAAGCGGGATGCGTAAGCCTCAATAAGGTCGCGTCGAGCGCGGCTTGCCTTCTATCTTGCCGATGGGCGCGGCCAGCGACATCTCTTCCAGCGCCTTTTTGATCGGCATGTCGTTGTATGCGTTCGGCGGTGCGTCTGGCGACTTGAGGACCTTGATCTCGTTGAGAAACGCGTAGCCGTTGTTCATGAGCGTGAGCACGTCGTCATCGAAGATCATCTTGGCTTCATACGTCACCGGGTCGCCGCCGATCGCCTTCGGATTCTCCTCATAGATGGCCGACCAGATCGTCGCTTTGGGGTAACCCGTCAGTTCCGCGTGAAGGATCTCGACCGTCTCCTGCGGATTGTCGATGATGAACTGCATGGCTTCGATCTCGGCCTTCATCCAGCCGATTGCGGCCTGCGGATGCTTCTCGATGAAGTCCTGACGCATGAGCGTGAAGTCGGCGTCGGTCTCGCCCCAGGGTGCGCCTGTCGCAACATATTTGGCGTGACCCGCTTCCACCACGCGGCGTGCGTGCGGCTCCCACATGGCGGCGCCGCCTTTCATCTTGCCCGCCTCCAGATTGCTGGTGATCACCTCGATGGTCATGCTCAGCCGTTCCGATGGTTTGAACGCGCCCTTGCTGATGACGGAATCCACGAAGCGGTTGGCGCAGGTGCCGCGGTGTACGGCGAAGGGTTTGCCACTGAGCCATTTGCCGGCCTCCTCGACGCTTGCAAAGTCAGGCGCGTCGGCCGGCACGACGATCTTGTTGCAGTTCTGCCCGTTGCTGAACATCGGCACCGACACGAGCCGTATGTCCGCGATCCTGCGTTTGGTCGTGGCAACGAGCGACGGCATGTCGCCCATGGTGCCGATCTGCATCTTGTCGGCGAGCAGGGCGTTGACCATCGGCGGCCCGGTCAGATGCGCCTCGAAGCGCACGGTGCTGCCCTCGGGCAGATATTTTTCGTGCAGCTTCTTGTGTTTGATGATTACCCCGTTCCAGCCGCCCGTCCAGTAAGGATGGTAGCCGTAGGTGATGTCCACCGGGTCGGCGGCGAGCGCGTTGCCGGTCCAGATCAGCGCTGCTGCCAGCAGCAGAAGTTTTACGTACTTCATGATTCCTCCTGTCTCGGGTTCAATACATTTGGTTGTCGGTGACGTCCTCGTACAAATAGCTCATCGCTTCCTGCTTGAGCTCGAGATACCGTGATGTCGTCGTGACCTCGAAGCTGCGCGGCCGCGGCAGATCGACTTCGACGATACGACTGATTTTGCTCGGTGGGTTGCTCATGATGAAGATGCGATCCGCAAGGAACAGCGCCTCCTCGAGCTCGGAGGTAATGAACACGGTGCTGAGACCGGTATCCTCGAACAGCCGCAAGTAGTATTCCTGCAGCAGCTCACGCGTCATCACATCGAGCCCTCTGAACGGTTCGTCGAGAATCATCACGTCCGGGCTATTGATCAGCGCCTGGGCGATTTCCGCACGGCGTTTCATGCCGCCCGAGAGCTGACCGGGGAACTTGTCGCGAAAATCCTTGAGCCCGAAACGTTCGAGCAGCTCGAAGGCGTGTCTTTTAGCCTCGCTCTTGGGAATGGCCCTGCGCACCAGCGGTCCAAAGATCACGTTGTTGGTGACCGTCATCCACGGCCACAGCGCCGTTTCCTGAAACACCATAATGCGGTCGGAGCCCGGTCCCGAGATCGCTTTGCCGTCCATCTCGAGCTGGCCGGCGTCGGGTTTGACGTACCCGGCCAGCAGATAAGCAAGCGTCGACTTGCCGCACCCCGATGTGCCCATCACGACGTTGAGCCGCCCGGGCTCGAACTCGATCGAGCAGTCTTTAACGACCTCGATGCTTTCGCCTTCGGGGTTGGCGTAGGCCTTAGCCAGTCCGCTGATCCTGATGTGACCGCGCAGGGTTGGCTTCATCGCTTTGTACGCCAGGGCATCATCCGCGTCTCGATGTAATGCACGACAAGTGTCGACAAGTAACCCGCGAGCCCGATACTGATCATGCCGATCAGCACCACCTCGGGCGTGCTGCTCACGTAACCTTCCCAGGTCATCCGTCCCAGCCCGCTGTCGCTGGCGATCATTTCGGCCGCGATCACCACGTTCCAGGTGATGGCGATGCCGAGTGTCATACCGACGGCGATGGAAGGGATGATTGATGGCAGCATGATGCGCCGAAAGATCGCGCCGCGTCCGGCGCCGAGCGACAACGCCAGCCACATGTGCTCGCGCTTGATGTTGCGCACACCGTCATACACGTTGATGACGATCACAAAGAATGCGCCGATGAACGTGATGAACACGATGCTGGATTCGTTGGTGGGCCAGAACAGGATCGAGATCGGCACCCAGGCCAGCGGCGGGATCGGCCGCAACAGCTCGAACACCGGGAAAAATAAATCGCGAAAGCGGTGATTGGCGCCGAACAGCAATCCAAGCGGGATGCCGAGGAGCTGAGCGATCACGAAGCCATAGACCACACGCTTAAAGCTCACCACCCACGAATTCCAGTAATCCGGGCTGAATGCGTAGTCGTTTACAAAAGTGCGCATCATCTCCAGTGGCGTCGGCAGCTCGCTGAAACCGGGCAAGCCCAAGCGCACCGCAAGGTGCCAGGCGATAAAAAACAGCACAACGCAGAGTGCGCCTCGCCATTTCAGACCAGTGAGAAATTTGCTCACCGCGCTGCGCGAGGCAGGTTTGCTTTCGCGCGTCAGTGTGGTGTCGAGTTTCTCGGGAGTCTCACTCATGCCAACTCTCGCTCGCCGCGTTCAAAGGCCTTTTGCGCCTCTTCATGGACCGTGGCGATCGCCTGTTTACGAAGCGCCAGAAAAGTATCCGTGGTTGCCATCTCGCGTGTGCGTGGACGCGGCAGGTCGACGTCGATCTTCAGCTTCACGGTGCCGGGTCGTGTGGTCATGACAACGACAGTGTCGGCGAGCAGGATGGCTTCGTCCAGATCGTGGGTAATGAAGAACACGGTCTTGCGAAACTCATCGTAGATGTCGAGCAAGTGTTGATGCATCGTGGACTTCGACACCGTATCCATGGCGCGAAACGGCTCGTCGAGCAGCAGGATCTTCGGGTTGTTGATCAGCGCGCGCAGGATTTCGACACGCCGTTGCATGCCGGAGGAAAGCTGGCCCGGAAACGAATCGGCGATACGGTCGAGCCCGCCCGTGCGTGCCAGCAGGTCACGGCCGGTTTCGATCGCTTCCGCCTGCGACATGTGTCGCTGCACCACGGGGCCGTAGATAACGTTTTCGAGCACTGTTTTCCAGGGAAACAGTGCGCCGTTCTGAAACACGACCACGCGATCGGGCCCGGGCCGCGGCGGGCTGTCAACCGTGGCAAGCGGCTCGCCGTCCAGCAATACTTCGCCTCCGGTCAGCGTATCGAACCCCGCGAGGATGTTGAGCAGCGTGCTCTTGCCGCAACCCGATGGGCCGACGAGCGCGAGAAAACTGCCGGCAGGAATTTTGAGATCACAATCCTTGAGCGCGACGACGTGCGCGCCTTGCGGATCGTAGATTTTGTGCACGCCGCGAATCGACAACTGCCCGCCGCCGGTTTGTGTCATGCCGCCGCCATCCCAATGCTTTCCTGGCGCCAGCGCATCAGTCGATTGCCGGCCATGCGGATGAGCGCGCTGCTGATGTAGCCCACGATGCCGAGCGTCACCATCATGATGACAATAGTCGGGTACTGCACCAGGTTGTAAGACTCCAGGATCATGAACCCCAGCCCGTACTGTGCGGCGATCATCTCGCCAGCGACGAGCGAGAACCACGCCGCGCCCATTGCGATCTGCAGGCCAGTAAAAATCGACGGCAGTGCGCCGGGAATGATGACGTCGCGCAGTATGTCGCGCGGCAAGGCGCCGAGACATTCCGCCGCGCGAAAATAGTCCGGCTCGATCGAGCGCACGCCGAGCAGCGTGTTCATCGTGGTCGCGAAGAAGGCGACCAGAAAGGTCACGAAAATAACCGCGGGCTCATCACCGGGGAACAGCAAAATCGCGATCGGCACCCAGGCCAGCGGCGGGATCGGTCGCAGCAGTCCGAGCAGGGCCGACGCGTACTCGTTCACCTTGACGCGCCAGCCCATGAGAATGCCAAGCGGCACGCCGAGAATCACGGCGAGCGCAAACGAAGCCAGTGCACGGTACGTGCTGTACCAGATGTGAAGGTAATAGTCTGTCGTAAAGATGGACAGCCCGTAGTCAGGGTCCGGGTTGAACCACTCGACGACAACGGTCACCGGATCGGGCAAGCGGTTGAAGGCATCGATCGGCAGCCACGTGACGCTCGCATACCACGCGAGCACGGCCACGAAGTAACCGACCCACATTAGTCCGAACCGCTGTTGGCTTGCTTGTCTTGTCATTGCCTCATTGCCAGAAAACCAAAACCCGCGAGAGCGGGTTCTCCTCCTCTTAGTCATATTTCGCAGCGCGCCAGGCAAGCCGAAGACTAAGGGCTCGCGACAAAATAACTTCCCATTTCTCGCCGCCTATCCATCCCGTGCGGCGGTGTTGCTTCGGCGGTTAAATAGGCCGGCTATTCGCCCGCCTCGCGCCTTGCCGCACGGGCGCCTAGACGCCGAGAAACGTGAACTTATTTTGTCGCAAGCCCTAAGGCAGCGCGTGCGACAATCAGGCTAGTAGACGGAATTTCCGCTGTCAACTTTCGCTATGACGTGGCTGCACATCTGCCTCCACCTTCAGGTATGCTGTGCAACCCTGACCAAGGCGGCGAGAGATTGAACGATGAGTAATGGGAGTTGTTTGTGTGGAACCGTGAGCTGGCAATACGAGGGGCGGGCCGATCAAGTCTATCACTGTCACTGCTCGATGTGCCGCAAGGCGCATGGCGCGCCGTTTGGCACCTACGTAGGCGTGCCGCCCGAGGCCTTTGTATGGAAATCGGGCGAGTCTTCGATTACGCGTTTCGAGTCGTCACCTGATTTTAATCGCTCCTTTTGTTCGAACTGTGGCTCCGTGGCTCCGGACGGTTACAAGGAGATCGTTTCCATCCCCGCCGGCTGTATGGACGACGACACTGACATTCGTGTCACCGCCCACATCTTTGCAACCTCGAAGGCGTCCTGGCACGCGATCGGCAACGATCTGCCGCGCTTCGAGACTTATCCTAACGATGAAGGGCCCGTAATCGAGCGCCCCGGACCGGGGCCGGCGACGCCAGGTGTATTGCGCGGGAGTTGCCTGTGCGGCGGCGTGGCCTACGAGGTCCGCGCGCCGCTCAAGATGGTGCACAACTGTCACTGCTCGCGTTGCCGCAAGGCGCGCGCGGCCGCGCACACGACCAACGGTTTTACGAAGATCGATGGCGTGTCCTACGTGCGCGGCGGGGACAAGCTGAAAAACTACAAAGTGCCGCAGGCAAGGTATTTCACCCAGGTGTTTTGTAAGACTTGTGGCGCGGGTAGGCCACGGCTGGACGCGGAGCGCGACATCGCGGTCATCCCG
>JBPCXK010000461.1:0-4357 GCA_051008635.1 Gammaproteobacteria bacterium | reverse complement strand
GTGTATACACCGCCGCTGCTGGCGCAAACGGCGAAAAAGTTGGACTGCGAACGATGCGTGGGGAAGAGGCATCTCGACAGGAAGGCGGTGCGAAAAGAGCATATTTCTACGCATGCAGTGGCATCTGCACATATCGCCGACGGTGCGGTTAAGGTGGACAAGTTGGCTGCCGGAGCCGTTGCCGAGGCCAAGCTGGCTGCCGGGGCCGTGACCCGCGACAAACTCGGTGAGTCGGCCGTTACGTCGGCCAAACTGGCGTCGGGGGCGGTAACGCGCGCCAAGCTGAGCGCCGATGTGCTCTCCGCGCTGAAACTCGGCGAGGGCGCCGTTACGGCAAAGCAACTGCACAGTGCCGCGGTAAGTGAGAGCAAGCTCCAGGACAACGCAGTTGTCACGGCGAAGATAAATGACTCCGCGGTAACCAATAGCAAACTCGCCGACGGCGCGATAACTGCGGCCAAGCTTGCTGACGACGCCGTGTTCGTGAGCACGAAGCTGGTCAGCCCGGTGGGCGCCCCGACGGAAAACTGTACGGCGTTGCTGAGCGTGTTGGGCAATATTACAGACAACGGCGATGAGCGAAGATATCTGCTCAAGCTCGAGCCCGGCCTCTACGATTGCGACAACAAGCCTGTGACCATGAAGCCGTATGTCACAATCGACGGTTCCGGCGTCCGGGCGACGGAGATACGGGGCCGGGTCAACGGCTTCAAATTCGACGACGGCGTCGTCACGGGCGCGGGCAATAGCGAGCTGCGCAACCTGACCGTGCGTCATACGGGTGGTGAAGGGGTGATCACGGCCATCGGCGTGCACACCGGTAGCGACGGCGATATGCTCGTCAAAAATGTGCGGGTGATTGTCGGCGACAACAAGAAGGGCAGCAACTTTGGCGTGCTGATCGGTGGCACGAATAACGGTTCCGCGCGGCTGCATAACGTTACAGTCGAGTCGAACATCGCGCTTCTATCCGTTGGTATTCAAACCGATTTCAAGGCGCGTGCGGAGGCCGAATTGATCAACGTCGTCTCGGTCGCGAAGTCGGGAGATTTCCGCTCCGGCCTGAGCCTCGAAACCGCCGACGATGAGATTACCGCGCGCAATTCTGTGTTTGCCGGCGCGAATGCGTCGGCATCGGGTGGTGTGGGTACGGTCAATCTGGTGCTGACGCAGCTCATCGGCCCGGCTAGCGCCGCACCCTCGGGCACCATTCGCTGCATTGGCGCTTACGATGGAGACTTTCGGCCGCTGAGCAGGAATTGTCAGCTGGCCGCCGCATCGAACTGACATGTTACGGAAACTGGCGCAGAGGGCTGAACCGCAAGCTAGCCCGCATTTCTCACCACGATGACGGCGCTGGCTTGATCTTTGATTCCACAACGCATTTTCTTCTTCTCGGAAATACGACCTGTATTCCACTCCTTCAGAAAATGCCTTGTGAAATCAAATCTCTGCGCGATCATCTCGCCCCCGTGGTGAGATATGCGGGCTAGCGGCATCGCGTCAGTCAAGCAACAACGAACAAGTCTGACAAGTTGAACATCTATTCTTTGTTTCGTGACCGCTTTCCTGAGCCCGACGATGCGGTTTTCATCGAAACGACCGCAGGGCAAACGTTCACCTATGGCGATCTCGATGAGCAGACTTCGAGGCTCGCCGATTATCTCGCCTCGCTGGGTCTGCAAGCGGGCGACCGCGTGGCGGCGCAGGTCGATAAATCGCCATACGTCTTGTTTGTTTATCTGGCTTGTGTGCGCGCAGGGCTCATCTATCTGCCTCTCAATCCCGCCTATCAGCCGCGCGAGCTCGATTACCTTTTTGGCGATGCGCACCCACGCATCGTCGTGTGTTCAACGGCGCGGCGCGATATTGTCGCCGGTATTGCGGACAGGCATGGCATCGAACAGGTATTCACGCTCGAGGCCGATGGCGGTGGCAGCCTTTTCGCGAGCTGCAGCGACATGTCTACCGTGCAAGCTGTTGTTGCGCGCGATGCCAGCGATATCGCCGCGCTGGTTTACACCTCAGGCACGACCGGCCAACCCAAGGGCGCAATGATCACGCACGGCAACCTGGCGGCCAACGGCCAGACACTGCACCGCGCATGGGGCTGGAGCCCGAACGACGTGTTGCTGCATGCTTTGCCGCTTTTTCACGTTCACGGCTTGTTCGTCGCCTGTCATTGCGTGCTGCTCAGCGGGGCGCGCATGATTTTTCTCGAAAAGCCAGACACCAATGCCATTGTGGATCATTTGCCTCGCGCGACCGTGTTGATGGGCGTGCCGACACACTACACGCGTCTGCTCGATAATCCGCGTCTTGACAGCTCCGTTTGTTCCGGCGTACGGTTGTTCATCTCCGGCTCTGCGCCGTTGTTGGAACCCACTTTCACTGCCTTCGAGCAGCGCACCGGCCATACGATCCTCGAACGCTATGGCATGACCGAGACGGGCATGAACCTGTCGAATCCGTTGCACGGGCCGCGCATCGCCGGTACGGTCGGCAGCCCCTTGCCCGGCGTGAGCGCGCGCATCGTTGACGATGCCGGCAACGCAGTACAGGCAGGGCAGGTGGGGTCACTGGAGATCAAAGGCCCGAATGTGTTCTCAGGGTACTGGCGTAAGCCGCACAAAACCCTCGAAGACTTCACCAAAGACAAGTACTTCATAACGGGCGATCTCGCGCGCGAGAACAAAAACGGTTACATCTCCATCGTCGGCCGCAACACAGACATGATCATCAGCGGCGGCTACAACGTTTATCCAAAAGAGGTCGAACAATGTATCGACATGCTCGATGGCGTGCGGGAATCGGCTGTGATCGGCGTGCCCGACGCGGACTTCGGCGAGGCGGTTACCGCCGTTGTAGTGGCGCAGCGGAACACGTCCGTCAATTCCGCGGCCGTCATCGCCCGCTTGAAAAACGAGCTCGCCAACTACAAGGTGCCGAAGCAAGTGTATGTGGTCGAGGAACTGCCGCGTAACGCGATGGGCAAGGTGCAGAAAAACGTGCTGCGGGAACGCTATGGTTGAGGCTCCGCGCCTGCACGACGTTGGTCGCTCGGCTGATTGTGATGTCATCGTGGTCGGCGCAGGCAGCGCCGGCATAGCAGCGGCGCGTGAACTGCTCGCGCACAATTACTCCGTGCGCGTGCTCGAAGCGCGTGCTCGCATCGGTGGTCGCGCATACACGGAAGCGGTGACGTTTGGTGTACCCGCCGATCACGGTTGCCACTGGTTGCACTCGGCCGACGTAAATCCGCTGACGCCAATCGCTCGTGAGCTTGGCTTTACCGTGGTCGAGCGAAATCCCGCGTGGGCAGCAGCGGCCGGGAAGATGATACTGAGCAGCGAGGAACTCGAGCAGTGCGAGCAAGCGTTTGAGTGGTTTTTTCGTCAAACCAGGAAAAACGCTGACAACGGCGACAGCCTGGCCAGTGTATTTCCGCGGGACTGGCGCTGGGAACCCATGGCTCGGGCACTGATAACATACATGTACGGAGCCGAGGCCGAGGACATCTCGCGTGAAGACGGGGCCAACTATCTTCACACCGGTCAGGATTGGCCGATCCGCGAGGGCTACGGCGGCCTTATCGCTACGCTGGGTGCCGATTTACCCATAACGCTCAATGCGGCGGTCGATCGTATCGACTGGTCTGGCAAAAGCGTAGCGATTCACAGCAACGGTTCAACACTGCATGCGCGGGCTGTCGTCCTCACCGTATCGACCGCGGTGCTGGCCGCGCACGTCATCGACTTCAACCCGGCGTTGGCGCCGGGGAAACTCGAGGCCATCCATAATCTGCCGCTCGGCGTCAACAACAAGGTACTGATCGCCGTCGACGGTGACCCGTTCGGCGTGCCGATGGACACGTTTCTGATCAGCTCGGTCGAATCGTCGCGCGTCAGCAGTCTGGAAATATTTCTTGAAGGCCGGCCGCTCGTAAGCGGGTTTCTTGGTGGCGATCTTGCGATCGAGCTGGAACAGGCCGGCGAGAGGGCCGCGATCGAATTCGTCGCCGACGAGCTCGTGCAACTGTTCGGCAACACGGTCCGTAACAGCCTGGGCAAAAGCATAGCGACCGCATGGTCGAGCGACCCCTGGTCGCGTGGCGCGTATTCCTATGCCAAACCCGGTCACGCGCACCAGCGGCCTGCGTTGGCAGCGCCTCTCGCCGAGCGTTTGTTCTTCGCCGGCGAGGCGACGTCAGTGGAATCCTATGGCACGGCGCATGGCGCTTATCTGAGCGGGCGGCGTGTTGCTGCAGAGGTCAATGCTGCTTTGGCGACGGGCTAACCGCAGGTTGGTGCTGAGCGCAGCGAAGCCCAACGTGCGACAGCGTCTACAGGCGCTGGCC
>JBPCXK010000460.1:0-5111 GCA_051008635.1 Gammaproteobacteria bacterium | reverse complement strand
TTGAGCGAGGAGGATCTCTTAGCGCTTGTCGGCGCGGATCAAAAGAAATAGAAGAAATCAGCGCAGAGGCGCAGAGGAAAGATCGCCTGGCTTCGAGCGCTTGGCCTGTGGGAGCGGCCTCAGAGGGTGTCGCAAAAGTCAAAGACGACACGTGTAGGTTGGCGCTGAGCGATAGCGAAACCCAACACGCAGCGGTCTCTCCAGGCAACTACCCACTGGTCTTCGCTGCGCTCAGCGCCAACCTACAGTCTAGATTGAGTTTAACGACACCCCCTGAAGCCGCTCCCGCAAACGAAAATCCTCTGGCCGGCTAATGTCCTGAGATGGTAACGCCTGAAGCGGCCACGTAGGGGAATTGGCACCCGCCAAAATTGACGGACTCGCTGGAGATCGCCCGGATACTCTTGAGTAAGTCCTGGAAATTTCCTGACACCATGGTTTCAATCAGCGGAAAGCGGATTTCTCCACCCTCGATATAAAAGGAATTCTTTGCTACGCCGCTGAAGTCGAGGTTGTTGTTGGGCCGACCGCCGGAGAATCGCGACAGGACTATGCCGCGATCGGTGCCGGCGATGATCGAATCGATGGATGTATCGCCGGCAGGCACGACGAAATTGCGTCGCCCGGCCGTTTGTGGCAGATCCATTTTTTTCGACACGTAGAAGTCGACCAGGAACTCTTTCAGCACGCCGTGCGCGATTACATCGATGTCACGGGTCGAGACCCCGTAACTGTCGAAGTCCGCCCCGTTTGGAAATGCGCTGAATCGAGGGCGGTTGAGCAGGCTGAAACCGCGGCTTGCGATCGTCTCGCCCTGCCTGTCCTTGTAGGGCGTCGTCTGCGCCATCAGTGAGTAGCCGCTCAGCGACTGCCCGATCGTATCCAGCAGACTGGAGAGACAATCCGGGCTGATGATGACGTCTCCGACGAACTTGTCCGGTACGGACTGCGGGTCGAACGAGCCGATAAGCTCATCCATGAGGCGTTTGACGGTACCTGTTTCAATCAGGCGAGGAAAAGGTTCATAGGAAACTGCGCCTGAATAGTTGAAGGATGTCGATTTGTCGCCGTCTTTGGCGGCAACCATAGTACCGAAGCTGTAGGCCGCCCGCCGTTCCTGCCGGCACACGCCGTTGGAGTTGGTAAAGGATCGTTCGCGGTCGATAAACGCGTAGATCGCATGCCGGGTCAGAATCCGGGGGTAGCGCTCCCGCAGATGAGCCAGGTGCTCGAGCACTGCTTCCAGCATGGCCTCACGATCAGCACTGTGCGGGCCATATCGGGCAGGCGCCTGCGATGGCGCTTCAGCTATCTGATTGGCGTCATCCACAACCCCGGCCCCCGCGGCATCAAGCGCGCCACGTAGCGCATTTTCGATTTCCGTCTCGTCGCGACCCACAAGTGTGGTGCTGCCTTTCTTGCCATCACGCAACACGGTGAGGGTCGTGTCGTCGTTCGTGGTTGTGCGCAACAGTTTGATTGCCTTCGTATCGGCGTCGAGCTCAAAACGCTCGCCTTGGGTATGGTCGACTTGCGCGGCGTCGGCGCCGGCCGCCGTAGCGCGCCTCACCATTGCCTCTGCAAAGTCGAGCCCGCAGGCATTCTCCAGTGATGCCGCCATCACCGTCCCCCTACGTTGATTCGGCACTTGATGGCAGGACCACCCATTCCAACCGGGATGAGTTGTTTCTTGCCACACATGCCGCCCTTTGACCAGGTCATGTCGCCACTCACGTGGCTTATGGTCTTTAGCATGTCGAAGGCCACACCCGAGATCGTCGTATCGCGGATTGCGCGACCCAGCTTGCCATTCCTGATCTCGTAACCCAGCGAGATTCCGAACATGAATTCGCTGGTTGCGTCGGCTTGGCCGTTGGTGGAGCGCTTCAGGTAATAGCCCTTGTCGATAGCCGCGACCATCTCTTCGAGCCGGTCGGGGCCCGGCACAATTGCGGTATTGCGCATGCGAACCAGCGGTTCGTCGCTGAAGGTGTAAGCGCGAGCGTTTCCGGTTGGCTCGACGCCCAGTTCTTGTGCCGTTTCCTTGTTGTTCAAGAACTCCTTGAGCACGCCGTTTTCTATGATAGTGACATCCCGGCAGGGCGTGCCTTCATCGTCGACATGGATCGCGATGCTCGCATTATCGTCGGGGCCGCGCTGTCCGTAGTCCACCAGGTTGAACTTCTCCGAGGCGACCTGTTTGCCGAGATTAGCGCCCGCCACCGATCCGCCCAGCACAAGGTCCGCCTCGCAGGTGTGGCCGATGGCTTCGTGCGCCAGGATCCCGGCCACGTCGGTGTCGAGAATCACGTCATGGGTGCCAGCCTCGCAGTAGGCGCCATCGGCCTTGTGGCGCAGGTCCTCATAGAGATCGTCGATCGCACGGTATATCCAGTCGATACGCTCGAATTGTTCCTCGAGATCTCCGAAACCGCCGTACACGTCGTAGAGATCGACAATCCCGTCATTTGCCTGGATCGAGAACTTGAGAAACAGGTTGGCCCGCGGCACATAAGAATAGGTGCGGGCGCCCTCCGAGGTCACCAGCGCTTTTTCCATCGCGAGGCTGCTCAACATCACGTCGGCGTTGACCAAAGCAGGATAGGTCTTGGCGACATAAGCGTCGATCGCCCGCACGATGTCGACGCGCTGGCCAGCGCTGAAGCGCGGTTTACTGGTTCTGTAGTCGTAAGTTCCAGTGCCGGGTGCCGTGCTCGGGAGCGCCCCCATGTTGTGCCCAACTGTGCGCTTGAACAGCTCGACGTTAGTCGTCGCCTGGGCAATCGCCTGTCGAACGGCGTTGTCATTGCCGCCTGGTACCGATGCAAAACCGAAGGCCCCGCCGCGACAACATCGGGCGGATATTCCGCCATGTTGCGACTGGCGGTTTTCTATGAGACTGCCCTTGCGCATCATGAGAGACGACGAGTAGTTGTTGTGCAGGCGTAGCTCGGTGTAAGCAGGGAGCGAGGCCGCGTGTTTGTCTAACTCGTTGATCATGATCCTGTTTTCCGTGCCGGGGCATCCAATTGCGCTGCGAGCCGATCCCAGGCGGCATCTGCCTCGGTCAGGTCTTCGCAGCCAAAATACGTCATCCACAGTTTCGAGAGCGCGAGGAATTTTGGTTTGTGGTCAGCGCGCCAGCGAGCGAAATCCCAGGGAGTCTCCTCAAAGACGTCGAGGTTGCTGGCCAGGTGTACGCGCGCTTCAACCGGCTCCCCGTTCTCAAGCCGAACTGGCAGGGCTTCGACGACGTAGTCGCTTCCCTCGAAAAACGCAATGCGAGCGCGGTCGTCTTCCGTCAACCCCTCAACGATGATGCCGCTGACATGTTCGCCCGCAGCCGCCTGCAGCACGGGTAGCGGTTCCTCTACGGCCAGGACTCGTCGATAGCCTTCCAGCCGCGCCGACCGGGTTTGCCGTGGCGCCAAGATGCGACCCAGGACGAGCTCGCTGACATCCGGGTCCATAAGCGTGCCGAAGAAAAAGTATCGCATGTTGCCGGGTTGTGTTGAAGCTGGGGTTGCGAGGGGCGCAGAGTGTAGCATTGCGAGCCAGGTCGCGGCACTATACCCTGCCAATTTCGATCGCGGTCAAGAGCCGAGACGTATGAATATTCAGACGAAAGTAACGGACATACTGGCCGCAGAGGCTGCCGCCATCGCGGCGGTCGACGTCACCCCCGAGTTCGAGCAGGCGATCTACGCGCTCAAAGATTGCAGCGGCAATGTGTTGACGACCGGCATGGGCAAGGCCGGCCACATCGCGCGCAAGTTCGCCGCGACGCTGTGTTCCACCGGCACGGCGTCGACTTATCTGCATCCGGGAGAGGCCGGACACGGCGATCTGGGTCTCATTGGCAGGGACGATTGTATCGTGGCGTTCTCCACCAGCGGCAAGACGCGCGAGGTCCTCGAGACACTGGAGCAAGGACGTGCGCTGGGCCTTAAGCGCATCATCGGGATTACCTCCCACCCGGGTTCGGCATTGCGCGAATTGAGTGATGTCATCATAGACATGGGCGTCGTGCGCGAGCCATGCCCGCTTGGTCTTACGCCCTCGGCGAGCGTGGCCGTGATGCTGGCGGTGAGCGATGCGATTGCACTGGTGCTGATGGAGCTCAAGGCGTTTACGCGCGAGGACTTCGGCAAGCGTCATCACGGCGGCTATCTGGGGCGCAGGGCGCGTGCCCGCGATCAGACCCGCTCGTGATCGCGCATAGCGTGCGCGCGGCATGAAATTCGCCACATGAAATTCGCCAAGTATCATGCCTTGGGTAACGACTACCTGGTCCTCAATCCCGCCGACGTCGATGTAGAGTTGACGCGCGCGCGTATCAGGGTTTTGTGTCATCGTCAGTTCGGGGTTGGCGCGGACGGTATTCTGATCGGACCGATCGAGACGACGGCCTGTGATTTCGCGCTGCGAATCTTCAACCCCGACGGCAGCGAGGCGGAGAAAAGCGGCAACGGCCTCAGAATCTTCGCGCGCTACCTGTGGGATCGCAGGCTCGTGCGGTCCAGGCCGTTCACGGTGCTCACAGGAGGCGGCAAGGCGGGCGCGTATGTGCAGCAAGACGGCAAACGAGTGTGCGTGGAGATGGGCAGGGTCAGTTTCGACAGCGCCGACATCCCGGTGAGCGGCCCGCGCCGGGATGTGTTGAACGAAACTCTCGTGACTGGCGGCGAAACCCTTTCGTTTTGCGCGGCAACCATTGGCAACCCTCATTGCATTATCCTGCGCGATGAAGTTTCCCGAGCCGAAACCGAACGCCTGGGTCCGTTGATAGAGCATGATGCGCGCTTTGCGAATCGCACGAACGTGCAGTTCATGAACGTGCTCGACCGCGGCCGCATTCAACTCGAGATCTGGGAACGCGGGGCGGGCCGCACACTGGCTTCGGGCAGCAGCGCCAGCGCTGCGGCCGCGGTTGCCCACAAGCTGGGCTTGTGTGATGCTGATATTGAAGTAAGAATGCCCGGCGGCCTGCTCGACATCGCAATCTCAGATGAGTTCGAGGTCACCATGACCGGGCCCGTCACCCGGGTTTGCGACGGGACCGTCGCCACGGAGATGATCGATCAGCGCATTGCTGAGTAATCATCGAACAA
>JBPCXK010000459.1:0-4879 GCA_051008635.1 Gammaproteobacteria bacterium | reverse complement strand
CGTCAAGGGTCGTCACTCTTACCGCGAGAGCTTCGATACATTGCCGAACCCGGTGAGTTACGAGCGCATCGTACCCGGGCACGCGCTCAGCACGCAGCAGCTACACACGCTGGAAAAGCTGTGCGATGGACTCAACATCCGCGCGCCGAAACAATGGACAGTGTTGGCGCAGCGCCCCTGCGCGGCGCGCGTTCGGGAGCTCGTGCGCGAGCAGGTCGTCGCGCTCGAACCCCTGGTAGCGCGGCTGCGCGAGACGGAGCAGGGCCAGGCGCTGCGCGAGCGCATCGAGCGGCACGTCGCGACCTGGAAGGCGCTCGACAAGGGCGACAACCCGCTGCAGGGTCTGGAGCATTTCCTGTTCGAGCTCGGCTCGCCAGCGGGCTTTATCGCCGAGGCGCAGGCCTTCGATGGTCTGGCCGAACGCATTCAGCGCAATCTTGCGGAAATTGGACGCTATCAGCACCTGCTGGAGCACCCCGGCCTGAGCGAGGACGCTACGGCCAGGCTGCGCGAAGCACTCCAGCGCCTCGGCGACGTACCGGATCTTGCCCGCGCCGAGGAGCTCGACGCGTGGTTGAAGCAGGTGGGCGCCGTGTACACCGACTACAAACGCGAGTACCGGCAGCGCCATGATCGCTGGTGGGCGTTGCTGCGCGATCATGCTATCTGGACCTGGCGGGCGCCGCCGCTTGCCGCCAGCCCACACCTCGCACTCGGTGAGCTGCTCGCCGGGATCGATGCCTGTTGCCTGGAAGCCGCGCGGCTGAGATGCCGCGGGCTGGTGAATCTGGACTACCAGCCGTTGTGCCGTTGCGGGTTTGATGGCGAGCACGCGCCGCTTGGCCAGGTGCTCGAACGCTTCGAGTCCGGTCAGAAGGAGGTTGAAAACCAACTTCGCCTGTTTTTCCAGCAGGACGCGGTCAAGGCGCGCATGCAGGCCTGGCAACGCGATGGACTCGAAATGAGCAGCGGGACCATCGCCTACCTCCAGGGTGAGCGCAGCTACCCGGAAGTCCGTGACATTGATTTGCTGGACCGCTATCTGGCCGGCGCCGATCTGGTGCATGAGCTGGATGTGGCGGTGATTGACGAGCTCCTGGTCAGCCGGGTCTGGCAACCCGCGGACCTGATCGAAGCCGCACGCGCCGAGCTCGATCGCTTCGATGGCAAGCGCCTCAGATTCCGCCGCGAAGCGACCTCCGGCGCGATCCCGGAGGCGGTCACGCTATGGTGCGGCGAGCAGGCGGCGCGCTTTGGCGTGGCGCTGCCCGGTGGTCTGGGCAGCCGCGATCTGGCGAAGATCCGTGGCAGCTTGCGCGCGGAGTGGTTCGGCGAAGCCGCGCTACAGCGGCTCGAAGATCTGGGTCTCGATGAACAAAGCGTGGATCGCGTTGCGGCTTGGCTGCTGGATGGGCATCTCCCGCTGCCCGAGCCGGCAACGCGAGACACCTCGATCCTGGCGGCCGCCAATGAGTTGCTTCGCCCGAGCAGTCCGCAAACCCCCGAGCAACTCTCGAAGCTCAGCGCGCTGCTGTTCCAGCATCATGCCCGCTTCAAACGTATCGCCCGCAAGCGCTGGATGGAGCGCCTCGTCCAGATGATTCACGCCGACATCGGCTCGATGACGGCGTTGCCGGACGTATTGCGCAACCACGAAGACGCCCAATGGCTGCTGGTGGACTGCCTCGGCCTGCCGCTGCTGAATGCGCTGGGTGGCGTCATCGAGAATCTGCTGAGCGGCTGGCGGCCCCCGGACAAGCAATTCGCCATGGTTTCGGATCGCACGACCACCGATGCCTGTTACCGCACACTGCTGGACGCGGGGATCAATCATCCGTTCGCAAAACTGAACGTCGTCGACGAGCTGATCCACAGCGGGCTCACCCCGTTTGCCGACCTGACCGCGCTGGCCGCAACGGAATTGCAGATCGCAATCAAGGCAACGCTGGCGCGGCTCGACCCCGCGCGGCCGCTGCTGCTGTTCGCCGATCACGGATTTCGCATCAGCCACGATGGTGAGGCATACACTCACGGCGGCAGCTCGACGCTGGAGCGGGTAGTGCCGGTGTGGTTTATGGCCTGCCATTGAATCGTGAAGCGCCGGCGCTATGGCGGGTGTCGTTAAACTACGGACGTAGGTTGGTGCTGAGCGCAGCGAAGCCCAACTGCAGTGGCATCTCAGGGCGTGCTGCAGCGGTAGCTCCGGGCAATTGCCCGTTGGGCTTCGCTTCGCTCAGCGCCAACCTACGGGAGCCGTCGTGGGCTTTTGCGACACGCCCTGTAGCCGCGACCGGCGCCCGGATTGCCCGAGGCCACCTTGGCGTTCGGCATTTTGGGCGCCGGTAAACTAAAAGATAGCGTATGCGCGTCCGATAACCTGGTCTTCCAGCACCGGCCCCCAGTAGCGGGAGTCGAAGCTCCGCGGATGGCTTCCCATTGCCCAATACTGCCCGTTGCTCAGCGTGAGATCGCGTATGTAATCGGCGGGTCGCTTGCCCAGATACCAAAGCTTTTCCCGCGGTTGCACATGGGGCAATTCTCCCATCGCCTCGCCGTTGACGCTGACCCTGGACGCCACGCTTATATGGTCACCGTCCACTCCGACAAGCTGTTTTACAATCTTGATACCGTCGCCGTAAAACGGCCCCATGCCGCGGGAGTTAAACGCAAAGTAGTCGCCGCGGCGCAAGTCCCGATCGTTGGTGTCTATCAAATAGAAGCGATAAGGCGTAGAGCTCATGCCGCTTGCAACCGGGTCGACACCGATAATGTAGCGGCTTTCAAAGTAGGCGATGGGTGGATAGACGAGGGCGAAGGCGAGCAAGACCTTAAAGCTGCCGACCAGAAGCTTTTTTCTGCTCAGGAGGCGCGATTCGGGGCTGCTGGCGGTACCCGCGGTGGTCATAAGATTGCTGAGCGTTCAGTCCTGCGGGTCAGGTGGGCTGGAGGAATCAAAGCCTAACGTCTTGTCGGCCAGAAAATTACCTGTCTGGCGTTCGCTGCGCGCACCCTGGAGATGGATTTCCTGTAGCCCGATTGCGCTGAGCTCCTGTAGAAGGTGTCGTGCAGGCGTAGGTTGGTGCTGAGCGCAGCGAAGCCCAACATGCGATGGGCCTTGTAGGCAACGGCTACACAGTCCCCTGCTTTGCCAAAGGAGGATTTGCCCATGCCGAAGATCGTTTGCGGTGCAGCAGCCACCTCGACCGCGCGGAAAAACGTTCCCGACTGGCCCGCTATGCGCGCTACGAGCACGTAGTTTCCGGGTGGTGAAATACCTAGACTGGTTTCGTGCCGTGTAACCGCAAAGCGGTACTTATCCAGTGCGCCACTAAGGAGATAGACCTTTGCGCCCAAGCCGCAACAGCAGACAAGAACACAGCGCGATGGTCGTTGCATCGAGAGTTGCAGTCGTCGCCGGCAAGTTTTTGGTGGCGGCGCTGACGTCGGCGTGTGTATTTGTGTCCGCTTTCGGGCAGACACAGCACACGCACAACGACGCCTGGCTGGAAAAGTCCCGCGCTATCCACGAACACGCGACAAAAATGCACGAGACGCCTGCCTGGCTGCGGACCCAACCGGATCCTCACACAGATGCCTTGGTGCGGGAGATGCTCCGCAACACGCCGCAGGCGGATGCCCGCACCGAGGAATCCGTACGTCAGGCCATAGGCGAGACCACGCTGGGTGAGCTGCCATCGCTTGCCGGGGCCAACGAACCTCAGGCCCGCGGCCCGGACACCTACCTGTTCATCTCCACATCCCTGCCGCGGGATGAGCTGAGCGGTTTGATTGTCGCGAGCCAGCACGAAGGCGTGGTTGCCGTGCTGCGTGGTGTGTTGCCGGGCCAGAGCCTGGGCGAATCGTTGTGGTGGCTACGGGAAATAGTCCAGCAACATGATGATGAGCTGAAGCCCAGCGTGGTGATCGATCCGCAGCTCTACCGCCGCTACCAGGTTGAAGAGGTACCGACGGTGGTTCATGTCCCCGTGCAGGGCAATCCAGTCCGGGCGCGGGGCGCGGTGACCGTGGACTGGATTCGCAGCCGGGCGAATCAAGGGCACGATGAGGGCGACACCGGGCCCGACGACATCGTCGATCTCGGCGCCTACGGGACGACGCGGACCATCGCCGAGAAAGACCTGATCGAGGATATCGGCGAACGCTTCGCCGCCATAGACTGGGCGGCCAAGCGTGAGGCCGCAGTGGCCGACTACTGGACGCGCCACGCCGACATTGTGGACCTGCCGCCGGCCACGGTGGCGCGCGAGCACACCGTCGATCCGACGGTGGTGGTCAGGCAGGATGTCTACGGGCCCAACGGCCAGCTCCTGGCAATCGCCGGTCAGCGCCTCAACCCGGGCGCCCTGCTGCCGTTGACGCACACAATCCTGGTTTTCGATGGCACGCAGCCGGCCCAGGTCGACGCGATGGCGACCATCGCAGCCGGGGTTCGCGCGCAAAACCGTGGCGTCATCTTCATCACCAGCCGCGTCGACACCGCGCTGGGATGGAAAGCGGTTCATAAAATCGAACAGATGCTCGACGCGCCCGTGCATGTCCTGCAGCGCGAGGTGGTGGATCGCTTGCAGTTGCAGCGGGTCCCGAGTGTGATCGAGGCTTCCGGCCAGATGCTCAGAGTCCGGGAGATTCCGGTGGAGACCAGGCTCGGACAGACAATCGATGGCGGGCGCCTGCGGAGCACGCTCGAGCGTGGCCTCGAATTTCTGGTTTCCACGGCGCAAGGCGCCGACACGTTGACTTGTCCGGATGCCGGCGTGATCGAAAGCTTCATGACAAATGTCTGCTGGGACTGCATCTTTCCCATCCGCATTGCGGGCACCGACATCGGCCCCGGCAGAGCCCCGCCCAGCGCCGCCAG
>JBPCXK010000458.1:0-3726 GCA_051008635.1 Gammaproteobacteria bacterium | reverse complement strand
AGCGAGGCGGACTTTTCCACGCCTTGTCCACGGCCGCGCGCCTCAAACGCCGGCGTTGCGGTGGGCAAGGGGTGGTAAAGTCCGCCGTTGAAGAGGCACATCTTTGGTTCCGGCTAGGCCGGGTTAGGGTTTCGCGACTGTTTGTCGGCGGGTCGCTCCTGCGCGTCCTTGCGCCCGCGACACTGGCACATCCATGTGCGGCGGTCGCTCCTGCGCGTCCTTGCGCTCGCGACACTGGCACATCCATGTGCGGCGCAGGGGCCCGTGCGGCAAGGCGCGAGCAGGGCGAATAGGGGGCCTGTTTGACCGCGGACACAACGCAGCAGGCACGCGGATGGATGGGCGGGCGAGAAGTGGCAAGGTTATTCTGTCGCGGCCCCTTGTGACGGCTTGCTCCAAAAGTCAGACGGGCATCACGTTCTGTGCATTTTTCATTGATTAGCCCGGGCAACCAGTGTAAATAGTAAGAGGTCCGGGCGGCCGGCGGCGGCGCAGTCAGAGCGAAAAGCTACTGGCAGCGTCCAAAAGTTTAGTCGATTTTTCAAGCGGTTAGTATCTCAATAGGCGCAATACTCACTCTCGCGGCGCGCGGCAACCGCAACAGAACAGGGACCAACAGTGGGCACGGAGCGTGATGCGAACCCCCCAAAATTGAGGCCTGTCGAATTTAGACTCCATTGAGGCTATCGAACCCCATGAAACGCATTTTACTCACGCTCGTGCTTATTGGTTTGTGCATCCCGCTCTCGGCCGACATCAACGAGAGAAGCGAGAAGCACGGACGCGTGACCGCGCTGATAAATCAGTTCCTCAGCAACTATCACTACAAAAAGGTCAGGCTAAAAAACAACGACGAGTTGTCCGCTGACATTCTCGACCGTTATCTCGAAAATCTCGATCCCAATCGCAGTTTCTTTCTCTCTACCGATATTCGCGCTTTCTCGCGGTACCGGCATACGCTCGACGATTCTTTGCGTGATGCCGATACCGGGCCGGCGTTCAAGGTCTTCGAGGTTTTCAAGGAACGCCTGGTCGACAGGGTTGCCCACGCCAAGAGATTGCTCAAGCGCGATTTCGACTTCAGCGTAGACGAAGAGTACTTGTTCGATCGTAGCGAAGCGCCTTGGGCTGCGAACCAGGCGGAGCTGGACGAGATATGGCGTAAACGTGTCAAGAATGATGTCCTCGGTTTGCGTCTGGCAGCGGAGTCTGCCGACGAAATCGTCGAGACGTTGGAGAAACGCTACGAGCGGCTCGCCAACCGCGGCACTCAGCTCGAGACCGACGAGGTGTATCAACTTTTCATCAACGCATACACCGCTTCCATCGAACCGCATACGACTTACTTCTCGCCGCGTAACTCCGAGGAATTTGAGATTCGTATGAGTCTCTCGCTCGAGGGCATAGGCGCCGTATTGCGTACCGACAACGAATTCACCGTGGTGCAGGAAGTCATCGCAGGTGGCCCGGCCCAGATGAGCGATCAACTTCATCCCGGCGATCGCATAGTCGGTGTGGGCCAGGGCAGGGATGGCGAGGTCGAAGATGTCGTTGGCTGGCGTCTCGACGATGTAGTAGATCTGATTCGCGGCCCCAAGGGCACGATCGTGCGATTGAAGCTTCTGCCAAAAGAAACCGGAGTTGAAGGCGAGAGCGAGGTCATCATTCTGACGCGCAACAAGATCAATCTGGAAGATCAGGCGGCGCAGAAGTCCGTTATCGATATTCCGTCGGCGGCAGGCGCGCGTATCGGCGTCATAACGCTGCCAGCGTTCTACCTGGATTTCGGCGCCAAGCAACGTGGCGAAAAGAACTATCGCAGCACCACGCGCGACGTCAAGCGCCTGCTCGCGGAACTGGAAGAGGAAAATATCGACGGCTTGGTGATCGATCTGCGCGACAACGGTGGCGGTTCACTGACCGAGGCAACGAGCCTCACCGGCTTGTTCATCGAATCCGGGCCCATCGTGCAGGTCAGAGATGCTGCCGGGCGTATCGAGATCTACCAGGATCCCGACAAGTCGATCGCCTACTCGGGGCCCATGGCTGTGCTGGTAAACCGCTTCAGCGCCTCGGCTTCTGAAATATTCGCAGGCGCCTTGCAGGATTACCAGCGCGCCATCGTGATCGGCGAGCCGACTTTCGGCAAGGGCACGGTGCAGAGTATTGTGGACCTTGGGCGTTTTGCGAAAGGGGAAAAGGATGGTCTGGGACAGTTGAAGGCGACCATCGCCCAGTTTTTCCGTGTCAGCGGCAGCAGCACACAACACAAGGGTGTGACCCCGGACATCGTCTACCCCACGGCCGTGGATGTGTCCGAGCACGGCGAGCGATCGGTCGACAACGCCTTGCCTTGGGACGAAGTGCCCGCCACGAGTTTCAAGCCGTCAAAAGCCCCGATCGGGCGTTTCAACGACGCGCGCGGCCAGCATATGCAGAGAATCGGACAAGACCCCGGGTTTCGCTTTTTACTTGCCGAGTCGGCGGCGGTTCGTCTGGCCCGCGACAGGACCTCTGTAAGCCTGCTCGAATCCAGGCGCAAGGCAGAACGCGACCGGCTGGAAAAAGAAAACCGTGAACGCGAGAACACCTTGCGCATTTCGCTGGGCCTCGAACCCCTGGTCGACAGTGAGAACGAAGAGGAGGAAGAGTTCGAACCGGAGGATGCGTTACTCAACGAGGCGGCGCACATCCTGCACGATCTGATCGGCCTGAGCGGTGGGCCCGCGGCGCCGAAGGTCGCAGGGCATGAGACCTAGCCCGCATATCTCACCACGGGGCGAGATGATCGCGCAGCGATTTGAATTCACAAGGCATTTTCTGAAGGAGCGGAATACGAGCTGTATTTCCGACTGAGGAAAATTCGTTGTGGATTCAAAGATCAAGCCAGCGCCGTCATCGTGGTGAGATATGCGGGCTAGCCCGCATGCGATCATCGCGCCCCACGGTCGGTTCCCGCAAGCTGTCCGTGCGTCGAGACCAGATACGGCACGGCAAAAGTCAACACTATTTGAATAAGCGTTTTGTCGTCCAGCGGGGCGCCGAGCAAAACTTCGTAATTATTGATTATATTCAGGATCGTTCCGACCACGAGCGCGACAACGAACGCTCTTTTGCATATCCGCGGATCGATTGCGCGGCGTAAAATTTCATTCATTTAGGGTTCTGCCAGAAATAAGTTTGCATTTCTTAGGTCTAGCCCGCATATCTCACCACGGGGCGAGATGATCGCGCAGAGATTTGATTTCACAAGGCATTTTCTGAAGGAGCGGAATACAGGTCGTATTTCCGAGAAGAAGAAAATGCGTTGTGGAATCAAAGATCAAGCGAGGGCGCGTCATCGTGGTGAGAAATGCGGGCTAGGCGCCACGCGCGATGGATAGACGTCGCACAGGGATGTGCAAGTGTCGCGGGCGCAGGACGCGCAGGAGCGACCGCCGAGAAATGTGAAGTTATTTCTGGCAGAGCCCTTAGCCCGGCCTCTCGACGCCATTCGCTCTGGCGAACCCCTTCCCACTTGCGAGTCGTGAGTATACAGTCCATGCCGATGTCTGAAGCGGGAATCTAAAGACCGGGTGCCGAAGATCAAGCAAGCCAGCGCTCGCATCGAGCGTATCCAGACGCAGATTATCCCACTGGTCGGCGATTTGATTCGCGAGAATCCGGGTACGGTGTCGCTCGGGCAGGGCGTCGTCTACTACGGCCCACCGCCACAGGCTATTGAAC
>JBPCXK010000457.1:0-3204 GCA_051008635.1 Gammaproteobacteria bacterium | reverse complement strand
GGGCAGTCAGTAACTTCCGCTGATAAACGTCGTGCGAGATCTCGTATTTGTGCAACGCTTGTTTTGCACTGACGAACAGATCGAGCCCGTCCGGCAACACGGTTTGCTCCAGGTGGACGGCCAGCAGCGCTTTGCTGTGTCGCACGGCGAACTGTGCTTCGGCGCGGCAGTGGTCGGATGCGACCGATGCCGGCGAGACGTAGTAGCGAAACCAGGTACAACCGATGATCGCGCTGGCCAGTTCCTCCGACCATTCGCTTCCCGGTGTGATCCCTTCGTCGTACCACACGTTGATTCCGGCATCCCGCAGTTGCAGCAGCTCGGGATAGATCGCTGCCCGATCGGTGTGTGCGTAACAAACAAAGACGTAGCGCCCATTACCATCGTAAGCCGGGAAGGGCGGCGTCTGCGCCTCCAGTTCCGCGAGGAAGTCGGTGGAGGTGGTTTCGCCCGTGTGGTGGACCGGATCAACCGGTGCAATCGTGCGGTAACCGCGTTTCAGGATGGTCGCGATATATTCGGGATCCCTGGCATCGTCGCCGAGCGCCCGACGGATCTGGTTGATGCGCTTCGCCACCATGACTGGTTCGGCGTGGCGACCGGCCCAGACCTCATCCAGCAATTCGTCCGTCGTCACCACCTGGCCGGCGCGCGCAAGGAGACATCCCAGGACATCCATGGTCCGGGGTTCGATCTGACGCTCCTTTCCTTCCTTTGAGAGCCGATTGAGGTACGGTTCGACCAACCATTCGCCGAACCGGTAAGTGACCTGCGTGTCGCGCACTACTGGAGCCCTCAGCGTGGGCGTGGTTGTTATCGTATTTCTTCGGTAAGAAAAACGGTAATCGCAAGAAATCCGTAACGTTTTCCGTTGGTTAACTATAAACCAATCGCGTATTGCCCGCTACCGGGCGAGGTATGCAAACGGTAAAGAAAAAGCAAGCAGAAGGAACGGCATCGGCAAGCCCGGATGACGCTGCCAAGCAGATACTCTCCACCGCAGAACAGTCACGCAGATCGCTCTTCATTTCAGCTGTCGGGAGGAGATGCGTTCGACGCAGTCGACGCCTCGGTGCCGCTCGAGTGGTAGCAACTCACGTTCAACGAAGTCCATGACCTTGGTTACCCGGCGTACGAACGTGCGTTAGCAGAGATAGATACGATGTTCAAGAACCCATTGTTACTGATCGCATTGACCATCACCGGCGCCGTCGCTGCCTGGGGGATCATAGACACCGTGGGTCTTGCGCATACTGCGTCCTGGCTTGTGAAGTTACAGTTCACCAGCCGCGCCTGGTTCATCATGTTGGCCGTCAGTTTCATGCTCATCACCAGTATCTGGCTCGCATTGTCGCGCTACGGGCGAATAAAACTCGGTAAAGACGAAGACCAGCCGGAATTTTCTACCGTGTCATGGCTGACAATGCTGTTTGCCGCGGGGATGGGGGTAGGATTGTTATATTGGGGCACGGCCGAACCGCTTACGCATTACCTCCTGATCTCGGAATTCGAAGGTCCAAGAAAAGCGGCCGGATTTGCATTGTTTATAACCAACTTCCATTGGGGCCTGCATGCCTGGGCGATCTATGCACTCACGGGACTGGTGATCGCCTACTTCGGTTTTCGCCGCAGCTGCCCAAGCCTGATCGGTGCCCCTATCGTGAAAGTTTTCGGGGCCAATCGTCTGACGTGCGCGGTTAGTTGGCTGAGCAACTTACTGGCGATAGTGGCCATCGCGATCGGTGTCGGCGGTTCGATCGCAATGGGCGTCTTTCAGGTGGGTGCGGGGCATGCAAACGGTAAGGAAAAGGTATGCACAAGGAATGGTGTCGGCAAGCCCGGATAACGCCGCGAAACAGATACTCCCTCACCGCTGGGCAGTGACGCAGATTGCTCTTGCGACATGAATGGCGAAACCTCCAACAATTCCGGCCGGGGGGCGTGAACGATATGAAAAATGTCCAGTTGTTTTTAGTCGCTGCAGCGGTAGCACTACTTGTGGCTTGCGCTACCACCACAAAGATCTCTTCGGCCTGGAATAATCCGGGCTACACCGGGGGCGCATTCAGCGATCTCCTCGTCGTTGGCGTAGGCAAGGACCAGTATGCCCGTCGCCTGTACGAAGACCAGCTTGTCGAAGCGCTGGCGGCTTACGGGGCAAGGGCAACGTCGAGCCATACCATCCTGCCGGACGCTGAGCAACTGAACAAAGCCGATATCAAGCGAGCGGTCGAACAGCACCGGTACGATGCGGTCGTGGTCACTCGCCTGCTGGCAGTTGACCGCGAGACGACAGCCGTTCCGGCCAGGAAATACGTCGTACCCGCGCAGTATGTCAACCACGGGTACTATGGTTACTACCGTCAGGCCTACCAGATCGTTACCGAGCCTGGCTATACACGCACTGACACCAGCGTCAGGCTCGAAACCAACGTGTATGCGAGCCAGACAGAGCAGCTCGCCCGGTCCGGACGCTCCGAGACGTTTGATCCGGAATCACTGAGCGATACGATCAATTCCGCAACTCAGGCCATTACGAAACGCCTGGCCAAAGACAACGTGATCGGACAGTGAGACGTGGTGCGCACGTGTGAACGCCGGCTGGTTCTTAGTCCGGCATAGCGAAGTGACAGGATGGCCCGAAACGGTGTTGAGACTCTCGTCGAGCCAGCGTCATTACCTGCTTGTCAAGCAATCTCTTGGCGCCGGCGTGATGAACTTTTTCATCAACGGGTTGATCGCGTGGACCATGTTTCGCGGGATGGACCCGATACCGATGTGGCAAAAGGGGGTGGCCCTTGGCCCCGACTCGCTCGCCACGTGCGCGTTGCTGCCGGCAATTACTTGCCTGATTGTGACGCCGATCGTCCGTCGTCATGTCCGGGCCGGAAAAGTAGAGTCTGCGGAGCTTCCGGGCTGGCTCTTGCCGTTGCGGCGCCCGCTTGCGGTGCGAGCGTTCTTTTTTGGCGTCGCCGGTTTCGTGCTCGCTGGCCTGGTTTTGGCAGGTCTTATGGCGGCCGGCCTCACTGAGTTTGCCGTCACGCCGCTCGTGTGGGTCAAGGCTTTGTACACCGGCGTGCTCGGCGCTGTTGTCACGCCGCTGATCGCACTGCTGGCGCTCACCGATCACTGCAGAGCTCATTGAACCGGCTCAGTTACCAATGCGCCAGGGACAGGTGCCCCGAACAACAGCCAACAACAGAG
>JBPCXK010000456.1:0-4367 GCA_051008635.1 Gammaproteobacteria bacterium | reverse complement strand
GCCTGCGTGTGAACGATGACAGCTTTTACCCGGATATATTCATCACTTGCCAGCCAATAGCCCCCAATGCCACTCAGGCCACCGACGCTAGCGTCGTCGTCGAGGTGGCCTCGGATAGCACTCGCATTTACGATGCCACCACCAAGCTCGAATCCTATTCACAATTGCCTTCGATACAAGAAATCGTGTTAGTGGAAATCGAAACCCGGTTGGTCACCGTTCATAGGCCCCGTCTGCATCAGGTCGATACATATACGGAACACGATGCCATTGCGTTGGCCCGATGGTCATTGCGCCTCGCCGACATCTACGCCGGCATCGATCTCTAATCTAATCCAATGCCGCCATGATGATTTGGCAACATGCGTGACCCTGATCTGATCCCTTTATTCAAAGTTGCGTCGTGGCTTTGACGCTTCGACCACCTATCAAAAAACCTCCGCAGCATCAAACACCGGCCCATCCACGCAAACCCGCCGCATGGCGGGTCCGTCATCGGTGCGCACCCGCACCGTACAACCCGCGCACCCACCAACCGCACAGGCCATGTATTCCTCCAGCGACACCTGACAGGGCAGCTTGTATTCCCGCGCGAGCGTAGCTGCGGCTTCCAACATCGGCCTCGGCCCGCAAGCAAAGATTTCCACTTGTGCCAGTGTTTCGGGTGTGAGGGGTTTCAGCCACGTGCGCGCCAGGTCCGTGAGATAACCGTCGAAGCAGCCCGGATAGCCCTGCAGGCTCGCCAGCCTCGAAGGAACACCCCAGTCCTCCAGCAGCGGCATGGCGGCGATCACACCGTCCGGGACACCGGGCACCAGCAGTTGTGATGGCCGGGTGCGGAACGGAAACGGGACTTCGGAGCCCATGATCACGAACGGCTGAAATTGCGCCTTCGTGCGCAGTCGCTCGGCGAGGAAGATCATCGGTGGAATGCCGACGCCGCCGCCGAGCAACAGACAACGCGGCCGCTCGCCGTGCGGCGTGAACGGTTGCCCGATCGGGCCCATGATGCTGAGGCGTTCGCCCGACCGCCGCTCGGCAAGATAACGCGTGCCGTCGCCGACGACTTTGTACAGCACGTCGATCCAGCCCTGCTGGGCGGACGCACGCATCAGCGAGAACGGCCGGCGCATCGCGAGTCTCGGTCCGCAACTCAGATGCACGAAGCTGCCCGGCTGCGCGCTGGTGGCGCACTTCGGTGCGTGCAGCCGCAGCACGTACTGCGCGCCGTCGAACGCGTGGTGTGTCAGGATCTCCGCGTCTTCGACAAATATCGAGCCACGATGCGACGCCGGATCGTTCGAAAGTCTGCCGGGATCACGCGTGGGGGGCATGATCGTAGACAATTTTTCCGCTGACCAGTGTGTACATTACCCGCGCGTCGAATTCCCAGCCTTCGAATGGCGTGTTTTTGCCGTTGCTGCACAATTCATCCGCCACCAGCTGCCACGGTTTGTCGGGATCGTAAATGCAAATATCGGCCGCGGCGCCCGGACTCAGATCGCCAGCGGGAATGTTGAGGATGCGCGCTGGTGTTGACGTTAAACACGCGATGGCCTGGTTCAAGTCCAGCACACCATCGTCCACCAGCCGCAGCGTCAACGGCAGCAGTGTCTCCAGTGCGGAAATACCCGGCTCGGTGGCGCAGAAAGGCGCCTGCTTCGCGTCGACATCGTGTGGCTGATGATCCGAGCAGATCGCGCTTATCGCGCCCGATTTCAGGCCCTCGCGCAAGCCGTCACGGTCGCGCATGGCGCGCAGCGGCGGCATGGTATGGCACAGACTGTTGTAGTCCGCAATGTCCATTTCGGTGAGATGCAACTGATGTGCGCAGACATCGGTGGTGATCGGTAAGCCCTCGGAGCCGGCATGGGCGATGATCTCCATTCCGCGCCGCGAAGAGATGCGGCAAATGTGCGCGCGTACGCCGGTTTGCTCGACCAGCGCGAGTTGCACGCCGAGTGCGGCGGTCTCCGCCGCTGTAGGCACGCCGGGCAGCCCGAGCCGGGTCGAGATCGGCCCCTCGTGCGCACAGCCGTGATTGGCGAGCGCGGTGTCAATCGGGTGCAGAAATACCGTCAGATCATGGCTGGCCGCGTACTCCATGGCGCGGCGCAGAATCAACGTAGTTTCGACAGCGCGATTGGCATTGCTCACGCCCACGCAGCCCACCTGCTTGAGCGCCGCCATTTCGCTGAGCTCGTTGCCGTTCAGCCCTTTCGTCAACGCCCCCAGCGTGTAGACGCGGCAGTGGCCGGCGGCGTTGGCGCGCTGTCGCACGTAGCGCACCTCGGCCGGCGAATCGATAACCGGGTTGGTGTCCGGCGCACAGCACAGGCTCGTGATACCCGCGGCAGCCGCGGCGCGGGTTTCCGAGGCAATGGTTGCCTTGTGTTCCTGTCCCGGCTCGCGCAGCCTGGTCGCCAGATCGACGATGCCGGGCACCAATACAAGTCCGCTCGCGTCGATCGTGCGATCCGCAACAAAGCCTTCCGCCCCGCCGTCAAGGCCGGCGATTCTCCCTTCGGCGATGTACACCGAAGTGGTTCTATCCACCTCGTTTGCCGGATCGATTACCCGGCCGTTGGTGATGCACAGTTTCATTCGGGCGGCGTGCGGCCGGCTCCAAGCGCCATCGACATCACCGCCATACGTACGGCGATGCCGTAGGCCACTTGCTGCAGGATCACCGATTGGCCGCCGTCGGCGACCAGCGAGTCTATTTCCACGCCGCGGTTGATCGGCCCCGGATGCATGATGATAGCGTCGGAGCGCGCGAACTCGACGCGTTCGCGCGTCAGGCCGTAAAGCTGAAAATACTCATGCTCGCTCGGCAGCAAGGCGCCCTGCATGCGTTCTTTTTGCAGCCGCAGCACGATCACCACATCGGCGCTGTTGATACCCTGTTCGATGTTGTGGAACACGCGCACGCCCAGCGTTTCGACCGCCTCGGGTATCAGGGTTTTCGGCGCAACGACGCGAACCTCGCCGGCGCCGAGCGTGTTTAGCGCCAGAATCTGCGACCGCGCCACGCGTGAGTGTGCGATGTCGCCGACTATGGCGACGCACAGCGCACCGAAGTCCGGTTTGTGCCGACGGATAGTGAACATATCCAGCATCGCCTGGGTAGGATGCGCGTGGCGGCCGTCGCCGGCGTTGATTACGCTGACGTGCGGCGCGACATGGCGGGCGATGAACTCGGCAGCACCACTGCTATTGTGACGCACCACGAACATGTCGGTGTGCATGGCTTCCAGTGTGCGCAGGGTATCCAGCAGGCTCTCGCCCTTGGCCGTGGCGGTGGCCACGATGTTGAGGTTCAGCACATCGGCGGACAAGCGTTTGGCCGCGAGTTCGAAGGTCGTGCGCGTGCGGGTGCTGGGTTCGAAGAACAAGTTCACTATCGTCTTGCCACGCAACAGCGGGACTTTCTTCACCGGCTGGCCTTCTACGCCGGCAAACGACTCGGCGGTGTCGAGGATCTCCGTCAGCAGTTCGCGTGACAAACCCTCGATCGTCAGAAAGTGCCGCAAGCGCCTATTGTCGGTGAGCTGTAAATCAACGGACGAAACCGTGAGTGGGGCGGCATTGGCCGCGCTCATCGAGTTTTCTCTCCGGCGGCAAACGCGTCCGCTTCGATGATACTCAGCGCCAGCGGGTCCGGGCCGCTAAGCTTGACGTGATGCCGGGCGTCGAGATCAGCGTGTTGGCCAACGATGGCGGCCTCGACCGGCAACTCGCGGCCGTCACGCTCGACCAGCACGGCCAGCGTGACCGAAGCCGGGCGGCCGTAGTCGAAGATTTCATTGAGCGCAGCGCGAATGGTGCGGCCGGTATGCAGCACGTCATCCACGAGGATAATGTGGCGATCGTCAAGGCTGAGCGGCAGTTGCGATGGTTTGACCTGCGGATGCAGGCCGATGCGGCTGAAGTCGTCCCGGTAAAAAGTAATATCGATTATGCCCACGGGTTCCTGCAGATCGAGGCGTTCTCGCAACACTTCGGCCACCCACACGCCGCCCGTGCGGATGCCGACAATGAGCGGGTCTTCAAGACCGCGGCGCTCGATCAGGTCAGTTGCATCGCCGGCCATGCGCGTCAACAGGTCGGGGACCGCTTGAATCATCGCTGTTGCGCCATCCATGCTTCGAGCAGGATCGCCGCGGCGAGTTGATCGATTTCCGGCTTGGCGATCGGTTTGCGCCGCGCGCAGCGCTGTACCCTCAAGCGCTCATACGCCTCCGAGGATGTGTAGTCTTCTGCCACCGTGTGTACGGGTAGATTGAACCGGCCAGCCAGCTGCCGGCAAAACCGCGCCAGCGCCGGCTCGTTGGCGTTGCCTGCTTGGCCTACCACCAGTGCACTGG
>JBPCXK010000455.1:0-21592 GCA_051008635.1 Gammaproteobacteria bacterium | reverse complement strand
ATCGAGCCCCGACTGTATCGTCAGCTCTTGAAGTTATTGTACGCACCGCTGTAGCGATCGATCGGATCGCGCTCGACGCACGGGCACGACCTGTCGCATCTCGTCAGTCTGTCTTAACCGCCACCTGCCTCGCAAGCTTCGCGAATTGCTCCACGCTCAGTGCCTCCGCGCGCAAACCAGGATCTATGTCCGCCACGGCGATATCTTTTTCGCTCAGTAGTCCCTTGAGCGTATTGCGCAGCGTCTTGCGTCGCTGGGCAAACGCGCGGCTCACGATGAGCGCGAAGCGCGCGCGCTCCGGCTCGGCGACCGGCGATTCACGGTGTGGGGCGAGTTTTACGAATGCGGAATCGACCTTGGGCGGTGGCGAAAAGGCGTCGGGGCCCACGTCGAACAACCGAGTCGCTTCGGTGCGGGCGCCGGCCATCACACTTAACCGGCCATAGGCGCGGGTTCCGGGCGCCGCGGCAAGGCGGTCGACGACCTCTTTTTGCAACAAGAAGTGCATGTCTCGAATCACATCCGTTGATTCGAGCAAATGAAAGAGCAGTGGGGTGGATATGTTGTAAGGTACGTTACCGACGATTCTCAAACCGCCGGCCTGAGCGCAGATAGCCTCGATGTCGAACGTCAGTATGTCTGCGTTGTGAACCTTTAGCGTACCGTGCGGCGCACATCGGGCTTCGAGCCGGGGTATCAAATCACGATCGAGCTCAACCACATCGAGTGATGCCAGCTGAGCCAGCAAGGGTACTGTGATGGCCCCGAGACCGGGGCCGATTTCCAGCATGCGCTGGCCGCGATATGGCGCGATAGCGGCCACGATGCGCTCGATCGTGTGCCGGTCATGGAGAAAGTGCTGGCCGAAACGTTTGCGGGGGTGCTGGCGCATACTGTTTGCGTGCGGGTGGTTGCGTAATGTCACTTCACGCTACCGGCTGGCATTGTCCGGGTATCGGCTTTAGAGTCCGCAGCATGGACACGGTGGTGCAAGTTCCGCTCTGGGTCGTCGTGCTCGCCGGTTTGCTCGCGCTGCTGGCGATTCTCGATCGCCTGCTCGTGCCGAGCGTGCGCTGGTTTTTCCGGCGGCGGGTCAATCGTATCATCGATGAGGTCAACTCGCGGCTCGATGTCGGTATCAAACCGTTCTCTCTCACCAAACGCCAGGTGTTGATCGACCGGCTGACTTATGACGCCGAAGTGATGCAGGAGGTGGAGCAACAGTCGCGTAGCACAAACCTGCCGCAAGGGATCCTCATGGAGGATGTCGCGCGCTGGGCCCGCGAAATCGTGCCCGCCTTCAACGCGATCATCTATTTTCGCATCGGCTACTGGTTGTCGAAACGCGTGGCCACGGGCTTGTTTCGGGTCCGTCTCGGTTTCATAGACGACGACAGTCTGCGCCGCGTCGCGGATGACTCGACAGTCGTGTTTGTCATGAATCACCGTTCGAATATGGACTATGTTTTGGTTTCTTTTCTGGTGGCGGAGCGTTCCGTGTTGAGTTATGCGGTTGGAGAATGGGCGCGTGTGTGGGTGCTGCAGAGCCTGGTGCGTGCGCTGGGCGCGTACTTCGTGCGCCGTAACTCGGGCGATCCCTTGTACCGCAAAGTCCTGGGTCGCTACATCGCCATGGCTACCGAGGCGGGTGTAACCCAGGCTGTATTTCCCGAAGGGCGGCTGTCGCGCGACGGACTGCTGCAAGAGCCGAAGCTCGGTATTTTTGATTACATGCTGCGGTCTTTCGACTCAAAGGGAAAACGGGACATCTTGTTCATACCCGTCGGCATCAACTACGACCGTGTGCTGGAGGACAGGACACTCACGGGCGACCCCGCGCAGATCGGCGCGAATACCGCAAAGACCGGGCTCGCCTCGCTGAGGTTCGTTTTGAGAAACCTGCGCCTGAGACTGCTCGGGCGCGGTTACCGCTTCGGTTACGCTTGTGTCAACTTCGGCACGCCGGTTTCGGTGCAGACTTTTCTGGAACAGCGCGACGTCGATCTCGCTGCCCTCGACAAAGAAAGCCGGATCGCGTGCGTCAGGAGCCTGGCGAATGAGCTCATGGCGGCGATCGGCGCAATCGTGCCCGTGTTGCCGGTCCCGTTGATTGCGACCGTGTTAATGCTCGATCCACGCCGCGAGTTCACGCGCGCCGAGCTCAAGGCCGATGTGCTTGATCTCATCCGCAACCTGCTGGCCGGCGCCGCTCATGTATATCTGCCACGTGGCAATGAGGAGTATCTTATCGACGTCGGTCTGCGCATGCTGACGCTACGCCACCTTGTCGTGTATCAAAACCAGCGCTACAGCGTCAATCCAGAACAAACGAAGATTCTCGGTTTCTACGCCAACTCGATCAAACATCTTTTTTGAGCGGCGCCGGCTGTCGCCGCCCATTCCCTCCCGTGCGGCTGTGTTGTCCAAAAACAGCGCGTTAAGGGGTATACTACGCACCCGAATTACACATGCGCTCACTCAGGGCGTCGCTGGTTCGAGAATTTCATGCTCTGGGAGAAAATCAGATGAAACAGAGGCGTATACGCTGTCTCGGGATCGCCTTGGCGGTGGCCGGCGTGATCGGCACGGCACAGGCGGCCGGCGATGAAGGCGCCGGCAAGCTCAAGGCCGATACCTGTCTCGGATGCCACGGCGTGCCCACCTACGGTAATGTGTATCCTTCTTACCACGTGCCGAAAGTCGCCGGTCAGCATGCGGACTACATCGTCGCCGCGCTCAAGGCGTACAAGACCGGCGAGCGGACCCATTTGACCATGCGCGCGCAGGCCGCGAAGCTGACCGACGAGGACATGAACGACATCGCGGCCTATTTCGCCGCGGCCGGCCAATAGTGGCCAGCCGACAATTGGTGCCGAAAAACTTGCCAGTTTCGCTTATACTTGGGGTAATGGGATGAAAATTTGGATGTTGATGCTGGCGAGCGGCGCGCTCGCGCTCAGCGCGGGCCAGGCGCAAGCAGGGGACCCGGCGTCTGGGAAAGAGAAGTCCGCGACGTGCCAGGCCTGTCACGGACCCGATGGCAACAGTCCCCAGGCGCAGTTTCCAAGGCTCGCCGGACAGTATGAGGACTACTTGTTGAGAACCCTGCGGGACTACAAGTCCGGCGACCGGCAGAATCCCATCATGGCGCCGCTGGTGGCGACACTGTCGGAAGAAGACATGAAAGATCTGGCGGCATATTTCGCAAGCCAGACGGGACTGAATGCGATAGAACCATAGAACGAGAACGCTTTCGGGTGGTTAGAGACGGGGAGGAGGGAAGTAGGTAGCTACGGACATACCAAGGAGGTTGCCGAATGAACAACACGAAATTCGCTGCAGTGGCGTTTGCCGCCGCCAGCGTCCTCGCGGTCCACAGTGTCAGCGCGGATGGCCAGTCGCCGAATCGGGCGTCGGGCGCATCCGGCATGGGGGTAAGCGGCATAGCGGCCATTACACCAAACCTCCACTTGCGCGTGGAAATCCCGAATCCTCGTTACGATGTCAACGCCGCGAACGCGCTGGCGGACCAGACCGACTACGAGCTCAATTCCAGCGCGCAATCGCTTTCGGTCATGGCCGACTGGCATCCGTTTGGCACCGGGTTTCGCTTCAGCGCCGGCATGCTGAACGACTTTGACGGCGAGGGCGGACAAAGTCAGACGACTGAATTGCGACGCGAGAGTAACGGCGTCCCGGACGCGGCCTCGCTCGCGACCTATGTCGAGCCGGATAGCAATCCGTATGTTGGGCTCGGTTGGGCCAGCACATTCGGCGGAAATCGTTCGCTGGGACTGAACTTCGATCTCGGCGTGATGCTCGACGACGCGAGATTTGACGAAAACGGTGAGTTGAAGCTGCGCAGCACCGAGTCCGCACCGCTGCAGGAGTACGAATACCTGCCCGTATTCTCGCTCGGGCTATCGTATTACTTCTGAATTTCAGCTAAGGGCTCTGCCAGAAATAACTTCACATTTCTCGGTGGTCGCTCCTGCGCGTCCTGCGCCCGCGACACTCGCACATCCTGTGCGACGTCTATCCATCCTGCGTGGCGGCGTTGCTTCGGCAGTTAACTTATCTCTGGCAGAACCCTAACCCGGCCTAGCCGGAACCAAAGATGTGCCTCTTCAACGGCGGACTTTACCACCCCTTGCCCACCGCTTCGCCGGCGTTTGAGGCGCGCGGCCGTGGACAAGGCGTGGAAAAGTCCGCCTCACCCCGGCGCGATCGCCGGTGGAGAAATTCTTGGTCTTTATTGTCCAAGATTTCACTGGTAAGGTACTAAGGCGCGCCCGGCCCGGAGCGCCACTCGTCGGGCGTATAGGCTTTTATGCTGAGCGCGTGCAAGGCGCCGGCGCTGATTTGCTCCTGAACCGTACCATAAACGAGTTGATGTTCCTTGACCGGCGTCAACCCTGCAAACGCCTCACTCACCACCGTAGCCTCGAACTTGCCGCCTTCACCGGTCACGTGTACTTCGGCGTCGGGAATGCCCTTCTCGATCAACTGTTTGACTTCTTCGGGTGTCATGGGAAAGCCGCTACCATCTGAATTTATTCCACAGGTCCGGGTTTGCCCAGTTCCTGTTGTTTAGCCAGTCCGGAGTGATCTTGTAGTCGTGAAGATCATAGCGGAAAAGCCCCAGCTCGGCGTCGTCCTGAACATATTTTTTGACCGGCCGCAGGCCAAGCGCAATGAGCTCGGCGCTGGACCAGTGGTCGGGTTGCAACGTGGCGGCCACGTAGAGCTGATTGCAGTACAAGTCCCGCAAGCGGGAGATCAACATACCACCGTCGTGCTTGTCCATATGTTCCAGTGTATTGCTCATAAACGCCAGATCGCTGCGCGTGCCGATCTTTTCAAAATCGGCGCCCAGGCGCTGGTAACGCACATCCGGATGATTGCGCAAATACGCACCGAACAACTCGTCCCCGTCCGGGCCAATGACGAGTATGCTTTTTGGCTGAGAAGCCTCCAGCGCGGAAAGCATGTCGCAGTGGTAGATCAACTCGTCTCCGGCTGGTTCTGAGCCACCCGCAGCTGTCCATCTTTCACGCTCATTTTCAGCTTGCCAGCCAGTAAATCCAGCATCGCGTTGCCCGCGAGCCGGGCGCGCCAACCGCTCAACAAGGGTAAGTCCAGCTCCCCCATCGCCATGCGCTCGACCATGTTGCGGCTGGCAATGCTTGCAGGGCTGATTCCATGGTGGCTTGCCCGCTCGCGTAGTTGGGCCATCAACAGATCCACTACTGCCTGTTGATCGCTGCTAAGGCCTTGTCGGGGCGGCAGGGCCGGCCACTTGTCCTGCGGCTCGTTCAAACCTGACCTGATGGTGGCAAGCAGGATTTCCCCATGGTGCTTGATCTTGCCTCTGTCCAGGCTGCGAATCTGGCGCAACTTTTCCGGATCGCCGGGGGCCAGACGCGCGAGATCCAGCAGGGACGCATCGGACAGCACACGTTTGCGGGGACGGTCTATGCGTATGGCCTCTTGCTCACGCCACGCCGCCAGTGCGCGTAACACGGCAAGCTGCTGCGGCCGCAGCTTGTTGACGCCGCGAATGCGTTGCCAGGATGTGGTCGGGTCGCTTTGAAAATTAGAGCGGTCACAAAGACTTTCGAAGTCACCGCGCAACCATTCGCTGCGTTGCCTGCTTTCGAGCTCGTCGCTGAGCTTGAGATACAAGTCACTGAGGTAGCGCACGTCATCGGCCGCATAGCTGAGTTGGTCGGCATGCAAGGGGCGCTGCTGCCAGTCGGTGCGGGCAAGCGATTTCGGCAATTGAATGCCGAGCGCCTGCTTGATCAGTGAGGCGTAACTGACTTGTTCACCATATCCCAACAGGCTCGCGGCGATCTGCGTGTCGAAGACTGGCCGTGGCACGTCATCGCGCAGGTTGAAAAAGATTTCCAGATCCTGCCGCCCCGCATGAAATACTTTCGTCGCTGAGGCGTCGTAGATCATGTCCAGCAACGGATCGAGCGTGTCGAGCGCCAGCGGGTCGACGCAGGCAACGTGCTCGCCGTTGGCGATTTGCAGCAGGCAGAACTGGGGGTAGTAAGTCCTCTCGCGAATGAACTCGGTGTCGACGGCGAGCCAGCGACTACCGCGCAGATCATTACAGAGCGCGCTCAGCCCGGCGGGAGTGGACACGACCCGCACGGGGTCAGCCATGTTTATGCGCCGACTCCTTTTGTGTCGCCTCGAAGGCCTCGAGTTTTTCCGGCGAGGCCTCCTGCTGATATTTCGCCTTCCAGTCGGCGAAGGGCATGCCGTAGACGATCTCTCTGGCCTGATCGTAGTCAATCTCTATGCCGCGTTGCTCAGCCTCCGCCCGGTACCACTTGGAAAAGCAATTGCGGCAAAAGCCGGCCAGGTTCATCAAGTCGATGTTCTGCACATCGGTACGCTCGCGCATGTGGTCGAGCAGACGGCGGAACACCGCGGCTTCGATGTCGGTGCGGGTCTGGGAATCCATCGATCCTCCTGAATATCAGTTCGGCGCATTTCGGTATGGGGAAGACGCGATTTCCACTGCGTCAGCCTGACTAGTATAATCGGGCAAACCTCGGCGCCATGCGTTGAGACACAATTTTACCACCTCAATGTTCACCAGACCCAGCCAGCAGCTCGCAGGCCGCATCGAAAGCCTGCAAAAGCACCTCGCCAACGAAAATCCACTGCTTGTCGAAGTCGTCAAGAGCTTTCAGCGCCTCGACAAGGTCGCCTACCGAATGGGATTGATGCGTTCTGACGAATCCTTTGCGACGCGGATTTCGTGGTGGCCACTGATTTCCGTGTTGGGCACCTTTTCCGCGGGCAAATCGTCATTTATCAATCAGTATCTCGCGCAGCCGCTGCAGCTCACGGGCAACCAGGCGGTCGACGACCGCTTTACGGTGATTTGCTACAGCCGGGACAATGAGGTGCGCGTGTTGCCCGGTCTGGCGTTGGACGCCGATCCGCGGTTTCCCTTCTATCAGATCAGCGAAGAGATAGAAAAGGTAGCAGCCGGCGAGGGGGCGCGCATCGACACCTATCTGCAGCTCAAGACCTGCCGCGCGGACACGTTGCGTGGTCGGATCCTCATCGACTCGCCGGGTTTCGACGCAGACGAGCAGCGCAACTCCACGCTGCGCATAACCGATCACATTATCGATCTATCCGACCTCGTGCTGGTGTTTTTCGACGCCCGCCACCCGGAGCCGGGGTCGATGCAGGACACGCTCGAGCATCTTGTGGCCGGCACCATACAGCGCAACGACTCGAGCAAGGTATTGTTCATTTTGAACCAGACAGACACCGCCGCCAGCGAAGACAACATCGAAGACGTCGTCGCTGCGTGGCAGCGCGCCATCGCGCAGGGTGGTGTGGCAAGCGGACGCTTCTATTGTATCTACAACGAAGAGCTCGCCATGCCGATCGACGACCCGCATCTGCGTTCGCGCTACCAATCCAAACGTGATGTCGATCTGCACGACATCTACGCGCGCATGGAGAAGGTCAGCGTCGAGCGTGTCTACCGCATTATCGGTTCGCTGGAAAACAGCGCCAATCTCGTCGAGCGCACCATCGTGCCGGCGTTAAAAGACGGGCTCATGCAATGGCGCAAGGGTGTGCTGCGCTGGGATCTGGTCGCTTTCGGGTTCGGGGGCGCGCTGCTTCTGGCTGCGACGATTTTTGCCGGTTACTGGCAGGGCCTTTCGTTTCGCCCACCCTGGTGGGAGGCGGTGAGCGCGAGTCCGGTACTGTTGAGCGTCATTGTCGTTCTATTGCTGATTCTCGCAGCGGGTGTGCACTTCGCGATTCGCGGCTCCGTCGCCGGGTCGATAACGCGTCGCTTGCAGAAGAGTGGCGCCGGCAACCATGTCCTGCGCGCATTCAAACGCAACACGCGCGCGTGGCGCAGCATCGCTTGGCCGAAGATGGTGGGCTGGGATGTTTTCAGCCGCAAGCGTCTGCGAAAGACACGCGAGGAAGCCGATCGTTACGTGCAGAAATTCAACGACGAATTCACCAACCCGTCCGGCGGCGCAATGCGGGAAGACGAGCGTGCGCCCGAAGCGGAACCGCGTGCGCCGACGGCGTTGGAGGCTTGACTGGCCCCAATTCGGAACTGCGACGGTGTTCACGGGCAACACTTGCGCACTGCAATATACTATCTCGCGGGTACTCAACAGAGGCCGAGGTTGTATCTCACCAAAGTTGCGGCCAACACCGCACTCCAAACTGGCACAACCACTGAAAAAGGCGTAGCCGCTGAAAGGCGGTGACGCAAAATCTCCGGTCTAAGAGGCGCCTCGACGCCTTATGGCAGCGGGATCACCAGGGGGACAAAGCCAGTTCCTGAAACAATCACTATTCGCCCGGTTTGCACCAAGGATGGAGTCACTGCTGCTGCCCGGACGTCTGCCCCATGTTCTACTGACAGGAGCTGCTCCATGGAGACATTGTCGAATGGCATCAGGCTGGTTGGCGCCAGCATTTTCGTACTAGCTTTGACGGCCTGTGGAGGCGGTGGTGGTGGAGTTGGTAGCGCACCAGAACCGGTGTCGGCTCCGATTCCGGCATCCGTTTCGATTAATGACGTCTCTACCGCAGAAAATTCGGATTCACTGACGTTCGATGTCATGCTTGCCGCAGCGTACGACTCTGATATCACCTACACGTACACGACCATCGACGATACTGCCCGCAGCGGCAGTGACTACGAAGCCGCTGCCGGAAGTGTGACTTTTGCCGCCGGTGAAACCCGCAAATCTGTCCACGTGAGACTGATAAACGATACCGAGTATGAATGCGGCGAATACTTTCGTTTGCAACTGAACGGCGCCGACGGCAACTACGACGCACGCGGAACGATTACCAACGATGGCGATGCGGGCCCTGTTCTGACATTTTCAGGCAGGGAAGGTGAGGTAAGGGAAAACGCCGGTAAGGCAACGATCAATGTGAACCTGACCGCAGCCAACTGCAAAGACACCACCGTCAACGTAGTGTATAGCGGCGATGCCACGAGTGGCAGCGATTACGTGGAACCCACCAGTTTTGTCATTCCTGCCGGTGAGAATACCGCCAGCTTCGACGTGGCGATTATCGATGACGAAGACAAAGAAGATCGCGAAGCCATCACGCTGACCCTGTCGTCCAGCGACGGCATCACGGCGGGTGACGATAGTTACGATCTGGATATTTTGCCTGTGACCGACAGGCTCTATGAAGGATTTTATGGTATCTGCAGTCAGTCGCAGGACGGTCTGGTGAAATGCTGGGGTTATGGCGGCGGATACAACTTTGCGACCGGCGAAGCTAAAGAAATCGGCGACGGTGACGGCGAAATGGGCGAAGCACTGCTGGCTTCGGATATCGGTGATACGCATAAGGTGGTCGATATGGGTCTGGGCGAAGAGTATACCTGTGCGCTGTACGAGAATAAGCAGGTGAAGTGCTGGGGCGGAAACCGTCATGGTTACCTGGGCCTGGGGGTCGACGACTCAGGCGTCAACGCGACCATTGGCGACGATCCCAACGAATTGGGTGACGCCTTGCGGGCGGTGGATTTTGGGACCGGGCGTTATGCCACGCAGCTAAGCGTAGGTGATGACCATGCCTGCGCTCTGCTGGACAATGGCAGCATCAAATGCTGGGGTTCTAACGACAGCGGTAGACTGGGCTACGGCGACACTGCTGATCGCGGTGACTCGCTCGCAAGCATTGGCGACAGTTTGCCGGCCATTGATTTGGGCACGGATACTTTCGGCCAACTTTACACCGCCATCCAGGTGTCTGCAGGCTACGGCCATACCTGCGCCGTGCTCAACGACGGTAATGTCAAGTGCTGGGGTGACGGCTATGCAGGCCAACTGGGTTACGACGATAATAAAGATCGCGGCGACGGAGCCGGGGAGATGGGCGACAGCTTACCGTTTGTCGATTTAGGGACCGATCGCAGCGCGGTTGCGGTCTACACAGGTTACGACCAGACCTGTGCGGTGCTGGACAGCGGCGCAGCACTCAAATGTTGGGGAGGTAATCGTGACGGTGACCTCGGACTGTGTTCTGGCGACTACGGCGTCGGCAACGGCGGCGTCGAATACTCCGGGCACCTGTGCAGCAGCGACACTGACGCGGCAATCGCGGAGATTGCCGATGTACCGGCCGACCACACCTGCGCACTCGGCCGCAAACAAGTCCGATACGGCTTTGACACCGACAAGGATAGCGCGCTGTCGGAGGGTGAGGTTGTGTCGGGCATTGGCTATTGCCACACGGAAGATTTCAACTTTCTGATGGAGCTGACAACCCTGCCGGTTGGTTCTGATGCCTGCCCGGCAAATGGGGGCGTCCGTTACGAGGCCGGTTTGGATATTGGCGACAATGGCGTTTTCGACAACGAGATGGGCGATGCCCTGCCGGAGATCGATTTAGGCTCGAGTTCCGGCATCGTTGACATCAAATTGGGTTACGACAATATCTGCGCGCTGCTGGCGAATGAAACGTTCAAGTGCTGGGGCGATGGCGCTTACTCCGGTCTGGACACAACCGAAGACTGGGGTGATGACGCAAACGAACCCCCGGCCGACGCGCCAACTCCGGATATGGGCAGCGGACTCAGGCCGACGAGTATTTCCGGGCGCGGTTACCATACGTGTGCGCTGCTGGATAACGCTGACGTCAAATGCTGGGGTTACAGCGAATACGGCGAACTCGGCAACCCCCTTTTCTATGAAGAGACGATTGGTGACGGCGACCCTGGTATTGAGATGGGTGACAATTTGCCGAAAGTGGATATCTACTGAATAAACATCATTGCCATTAGCTCAAGAGCGGCCCACGACGGCATCATGGGCAGTTTTATTTTTGCTGAATCGACCCAGGAAAAAGGGAAAAGGGTCGGAAAGGGGGTCACAGCCTTGCTCTGACCCCCTTTTCTATTCTGAGCAAACCCCGCTACTGCGCGCCCACCGTACGCCTGCGAACATCGCGCAGCAACACAAACACCCACGGCCACAGCGCGGCGCTGGAAATGAGCGGCCCCCAGAACAGCCAGCTGTCAACGGGTTGACCGCTGATGCCATTGGACCAGAGGATCCAGACGAGGTAGGGCACCAGTAGCGCCGCGGCCATCATGGCCTGTTGCCAAACCGGGAACACGCGCAACCGTTCATGCAAGCGTATGCAAAGATAGGCGGTCAGCGCGAAACCCAGCGCGTATTGACCCAGCAGCGCGCCCTTCACCACGTCGACCAGCAGGCCTACTGTCCAGGCGACGCCTATTCCGACCTGCCGCGGCAGGGCGATGATCCAGTAGATCAGCGTCAACGCCGCCCATTCCGGGCGGAAGTGGGCGCCCCACCCCGGCAGCGGCATCATGGTGAGAATCAACGCCACGGCGAAGCTGACAAGAATTCCCCAATACGTGCCCGCTGTCGGCATCAGCGTCCCACCTGCTGGTTGGGCATGTTTTCCGGTGGGTTGGTGTAGGGCCAGATCAGGAGCACCTCGCGCCCGCGGTCGAGCTGTGCCGATGGTCTGACTTCGACCTGTACAAACGCCTCGCCGGGATTTCGGATCACCTCGGTCACGCGCCCCACCGGATAATCTGCCGGATAGCGCTGGCCAAGCCCCGAGGTGCTGACCTCATCGCCCTCGCGAATGTCCACGGTCATCGGAATGTGGCGCAGGCTGAGGCGGTCGGTGTTGCCCTTACCCACAGCTACCGTCCGCACGCCATTACGCTTGATCTGCACGGGCAGGGCATGACTCGGATCGGATATCAGAATCGCGATCGATGTGAACGGTGTGACACTGATGATCTGGCCCATGACGCCGCTCGCGTCGAGCAGCGGCTGGCCAACGTAGGCGCCATCGAGACTGCCCTTATTGAGGATGATCTGTTGTTTGAACGGGTCCATGTCCACCGACAAGAGCTCTGCGATCAGCATGCGGTTCGTGCGAATGTGCGACGTGGATTTCAAGAGCTGACGCAGGCGCTGGTTCTCGTGTTCCAGCGCGCCGAAAGTTTGCATTTGTGCGCGCAGCCGCAGATGCTCGGCGCGCAAGGCTTCGTTTTCGTTGATCAGGCGCCGGCGTGAGGCGAGGTTGTCGGTCGTCCAGTAGCCGATGCGCGCCGGTAAATCGCTTATGTACTGCAATGGATAAACGGCCGTGCCCAGTGCGGCTCGCACGGAGCGGAGCTGGTCGAAGCGGTGGTCGAAGGTCATCATCGCGGCCGAGACCGCGATGCACAAGACGAGCTTGACTGTGTTGGAGGGCCGGTGCTGGAATAGCGGCTTGATGGCGGCGTTTCCTTGGCTAGCCCTTATATTGCATCAGGATCGGGATTTCCGGGTGAAGGCTGGACGATCCAGGTTCAGGACGGCCGTGCGGAGTCCGCCGAAAACCGGATAGCGGGCTTGGGCATGTCTCGTTAGCTTTCTCACTTTCGCGCAACTGACTGAACCACTTCATCGAACCGAGGTGGCGAAGTACGTTGATGCAAGTATACGCGTTTGGGCTAGTCCACCGCCAAAAAACCGCTGGCGCCGCGATCGATCATTTCCAGGACGCGGCCGCCGCCGCGAGCGACGGAAGTCAGGGGATCCTCTGCGATAACCACGGGGATGCCGGTTTCTTCCATGATCAGGCGATCCAGATCGCGCAGCAATGCGCCGCCTCCCGTGAGCACGATGCCACGCTCCGCGACGTCGGAACCGAGTTCCGGTGGCGTTTGTTCGAGCGCAGCCTTGACCGCGCTGACGATGCCAAACAACGGTTCCTGCAGAGACTCCAGTATCTCATTGCTGTTAAGCGTGAAGCTGCGCGGTACACCCTCGGACAAATTGCGCCCCTTGACTTCGATCTCCAGCAGTTCTTTGCCTGGATAGGCGGAGCCGATTTCATGTTTGATGCGTTCGGCCGTGGCCTCGCCGATCAGGATGCCATAGTTACGCCGTACGTAACTGGTGATGGCTTCATCGAATTTGTCGCCGCCAATGCGCACCGACGCCGAATACACGATGCCGTTGAGTGACAGCACCGCGACCTCGGATGTGCCGCCGCCGATGTCGAGCACCATCGAGCCCTGCGCCTCGTCGATGGGCAGGCCTGAGCCGATCGCCGCGGCGATAGGTTCCTCGACCAGATGCACCTTGCGCGCGCCCGCGCCGGCCGCCGACTCACGGATCGCACGGCGCTCCACCTGCGTGGCCCCGCAGGGTACGCATACCAGCACACGCGGACTCGGCCGCAGCATCTTGGTCTGATGGACCTGGCGAATGAACGCCTGCAGCATCTTCTCGGTGGTGGTGAAATCGGCGATCACGCCGTCTTTCATTGGTCGGATCGCGAGGATGTGCTCTGGTGTGCGGCCCAACATACGTTTAGCCGCTGCCCCGACCGCCTCGATCGACTTGGGCCCACCCGGTCCGCGGTCTTGCCGAATGGCGACAACGGACGGCTCGTTGAGCACAACCCCTTTGCCTCGCATGTAGATTAGGGTGTTGGCTGTGCCCAGATCGATAGAGATATCGTTGGAGAAGAAGCCGAAAATACGGCTGAGCATTTGGCGCTATGGCTCTGTTTTTGTAAGCACGCGTACTCTAGCAGCGGGTCATATTTTGGGCAAGCAAACAATTATGGTAGTTTTACTTTGCCTCCCACTACGCCAACGCGGAACACGGTTTTGTCGCTCGGTTCATCGGATATCAAAAAGATCGCCCATCTGGCGCGGATCGCGGTCAGCGAGGAAGACATTGACGTCTATGCTCGTGAGCTTTCCAGAATTCTCGACCTCGTCGAGCAGATGAACGCCGTCGACACCGATGACATCGAGCCCATGGCACACCCGCTGGACGTGACGCAACGTTTGCGGCCCGACGAAGTGACGGAGCCGAACGAACGCGACGAACTACAAAAGCTCGCGCCGAACGCGGAAGCGGGTCTGTACCTTGTGCCGAAGGTCATTGAGTGAAGAAACTGTCGGTGTCGAACTGACCACGGACAGCCCGCGAGTAAAGATGACTTACAACAAAACCGTCTCTGAATTGTCGGGCTTGCTCGCCGGCAGAAAAATCTCCAGCGTCGAGCTCACTGAGCTTTTTCTGAAACGCATTGCGGAGCACGATGCGACGCTGAACAGTTTTGTCACTGTTACCGAAGAACAGGCGATGGCGGATGCGCGTGATGCCGATAAACGAATCCGGGCGGGCGATGCGGACGCGTTGACTGGTATTCCGATTGCGTACAAGGACATCTTCTGCACGCGCGGTATCAAGACCGCGTGTGGTTCGCGCATGCTCGACAACTTCATCGCGCCTTACGACGCGACAGTCGTGAGTAATGTGAAGCAGGCAGGCGCCGTCATGCTGGGCAAGACCAACATGGACGAGTTTGCAATGGGTTCGTCGAACGAGAACAGTCATTTTGGCCCGGTGAAAAATCCCTGGGACGTCACGCGCGTGCCGGGCGGTTCCTCGGGTGGCTCGGCCGCGGTGATGGCGGCGCGGCTGGCGCCGGCGGCGCTCGGCACCGATACCGGTGGTTCCGTGCGGCAGCCCGCGGCGCTGTGCGGCATCACCGGGCTCAAACCCACATACGGGCGCGTATCGCGCTACGGCATCGTTGCCTTTGCCTCCAGCCTCGAACAGGCAGGACCGTTGGCGTCGACGGCACGGGATTGCGCGCTGCTGCTGCAGGCAATGGCGGGCTTCGATGCGCGGGATTCCACCAGCGTCGAGCGCGAAGTACCGGACTACACGGCCGGGCTCGACGAAACCATAGCCGGCTTGCGAATCGGTTTGCCGAAGGAGTACTTCGGCGAAGGCCTCGATGACGGCGTCGCAAAAGTTGTCGACGAGGCGGTGGCCGACTTGCGCAAGCTTGGCGCCGAGATCAGGGACATCAGTCTGCCGAACGCCGGCCTGGCTATCCCGGCTTACTATGTTGTCGCGCCGGCGGAATGTTCGTCCAATCTCGCGCGCTTCGATGGCGTGCGTTACGGCTACCGCTGCGCCGAGCCCGCGGATCTGCTGGACCTTTATACGCGCACGCGTAGCGAAGGGTTCGGCAAGGAGGTCAAACGTCGCATCATGATAGGCACTTACGCACTCTCGGCCGGTTACTATGACGCGTATTATCTGAAGGCTCAGAAGATTCGCCGCCTCATCAGCGAAGACTTCAGTCGCGCCTTCGAGGAAGTCGATGTGGTGCTCAGCCCGACCTCGCCAACAACCGCGTTTGGGCTCAACGAAAAAGCCGACGATCCGGTCACCATGTATCTGTCCGACATTTACACGATCAGCGTCAACCTCGCGGGACTACCGGGCATCTCGGTGCCTGCCGGCTTCAGCGCAGGGCTACCCGTCGGGTTGCAGCTTATCGGCAACTATTTCGCCGAAGATCGTTTGCTCAACGTTGCACACCACTACCAGCAGGCAACGGATTGGCACGCGCGTGTGCCGCAGGCGTTTGCATGACAATGCGCTGGGAACCCGTCATTGGTCTCGAGCTTCACGTGCAGCTCGCGACGAAAAGCAAGATCTTCTCCGGCGCCGCCACCGCCTACGGCGCGCAGCCCAACACGCAAGCCTGCGTTATAGATCTCGGTCTGCCCGGCGTGCTGCCGGTGCTGAACGAACAAGCTGTGCGCATGGCCGTGAAGTTCGGGCTCGCCATCGGCGCGAGCGTTACGCGCCACTCGGTGTTCGCCCGCAAGAACTATTTTTATCCGGATCTGCCCAAGGGTTATCAGATCAGCCAGTATGAGTTGCCCGTCGTGCAGGGCGGTCAGGTGCATGTCGAACCGGAGGGCGAGGAGGGTCTCACCGTCGGCGTCACGCGTGCACATCTGGAGGAAGATGCGGGTAAATCCCTGCACGAGGATTTTCAAGGCGCAAGCGGTATCGATCTCAATCGCGCCGGCACGCCGCTGATCGAGATCGTCTCCGAGCCGGACATGCGTTCGGCGAAGCAAGCGGTCGCGTACATGAAAAAGCTGCACGCGCTCGTGCGCTATCTCGAAGTCAGCGACGGCAACATGCAAGAGGGCTCGTTCAGGTGCGACGCGAACGTTTCGGTGCGCCCGCAGGGAGAGAAAGAGCTCGGGACGCGCGCCGAGATCAAAAATCTGAACTCGTTCCGGTTTGTCGAACGCGCCATCAACCATGAAATCGACCGTCAGATCGATGTGCTGACAGACGGCGGCGAAGTGGTGCAGGAGACGCGCCTGTACGACGCTGATCGAGATGAAACACGCGCGATGCGTGGCAAGGAAGAAGCCAACGATTATCGATATTTCCCAGATCCAGATTTGCTGCCCGTCGAAGTCACCGACGAGTTGCTGGAATCCGTGCGCGCGAGTTTGCCCGAGCTGCCCGATGCGAAGGTGGAGCGGTTTCAGGCTCAGTACGCGCTCAGCCGTTACGATGCCGGCGTGCTGACTGCGTCACGCGAGATTGCCGATTACTTCGAGCAGACCGCTACCGCGGCTGGCGTTTTCAAGTTGTCGGCCAATTGGGTGATGGGTGAATTCACCTCCAAACTCCACGACGCGGGCAAGGATGTGACCGAAAGCCCGGTCAGCGCGACGCAGCTCGGCGGTTTGCTCAGGCGCATCAAGGACAACACAGTCTCCGGCAAGATCGCCAAAGAGGTATTCGATGCCATGTGGGCAGGCGAGGGTGAGGCGGATGCCATAATCGAAAGCAGGGGCTTGACGCAGGTTACCGACGAATCTGCGATCGAGGCTGTGGTCGACGAGATCATCGAGGCGAATCCCAAACAGGTCGAGCAATATCGCGCCGGCAAGGACAAGGTGCTGGGTTTTTTTGTCGGTCAGGTGATGAAGGCGACGCAGGGCAAGGCCAACCCGGCGCAAACCAACGAGATACTCAAACGCAAGCTCGCCTGACTCGAAACGCACACCAATGCGGGACAACGACACCATACGCCGTTTTCTGATCGAGAACTCGACAGTGCGCGGTCAGCTCGTGCACCTCGACGCAAGCTGGCGAGCGATGCTGCAGCGGGCGGACTATCCGTCGCCGGTGCGGCAAGTGCTTGGCGAAGCCGTGGCTGCGGTGTCGCTGCTGGCCGCCACATTAAAGATGGACGGCTCCATTACCCTGCAAATTACGGGCGCCGGGCCGTTGAAGATGGTCGTTGCGCAGGCGACCAGTCGACGCACTGTGCGCGGCATGGCGCGCTGGCAAGGGGCCGCGCCCGAAACCAGCCTCGTAGAGCTGACCGGCGCAAAGGCGATGGTCATTACGATCAACCCGGGAGAGGGCAAGGAACGTTACCAAAGCGTGGTCGAGCTGGTCGGCGCGCGGCTGTCGGACGCGTTGAAGCTTTATTTCCTGACCTCGGAGCAGCTGCCAACGCGTATGTGGTTGGCGGCCGACGAGCAGCAGCTCGGCGGTTTGCTGTTGCAGAACCTGCCGGGAGAGGCCGAAGATGCCGACGCCTGGAACCGTAGCTGGATGAAGGCCGATACACTGCGTGAGCATGAACTCCTGCGACTCTCTGCCCGGGAGGTTCTGCACCGGCTCTATCATGAAGAAGACGTGCGCTTGTTTGAAGGCGCACCCATGAGCTTTCGTTGTGACTGCTCCACGCAGCGGGTCGAGGCAATGCTCGCGCAGTTTGCTCACGAGGAGCTGCGCGAGATCCTGCAGGAGGAAGGCGAAGTGTCCGTGACGTGCGAGTTTTGCGCCGCTGGCTATGCGTTCGACGCCGTGGACATCGAGCAGCTACGCGCGGGTGGCATGCCGCCCGCGAGCCGGCTCAGGCACTGACAGAGAACAGAGGCCTGAAAGGGCGGCTTCTTAAAATCACTGTTGTGGGCCGGCTATGCGCCGGCCATTTCATTGATGTGTCGTCGTGCGAGCTAACGCGCAACAGTCACCCATCGGGATTTAAGCCCCCGCGCTATGCTTCAAGAGTCGTTGGTTCCCACGTCGAGGTTTCATCGGTGCCTCCTAATTGACATCATGATGCTCTCATGTCACCATCAACATGATGCGGACGACAATCACTCTGGAAGAGGATGTGGCGACGCGCCTGCATAAACGCGCTCGTCTTCAAGGTAAGAGCTTCAAGGCTGTCGTCAACGACACACTACGCGCCGGTTTGGATGCCCCCGACCACTTACGGGCGTCCAAGCCCTTTCGGGTGAAGGCTCGCCCGCTGGGGCTTCGCGAGGGTTACAGCTTTGACAACGTTGCTGAACTGCTCGAAGCGCTCGACGAGCCATGATCGTCGTTGACGTCAACCTTCTACTCTACGTCTATGATGCTGCAAGCGAGCATCACGCCATGGCCAAAGCTTGGTGGGAGCAGCGCCTCACCGGCACGGAGGCCGTGGCCCTCCCGTCACACACCATTTTGGGCTTTCTTCGGGTTGGCACGAGCTCGAAGATTCTACGCTATCCGTTGACGACGCTTGAGGCGTCGCAGATTGTTCAGGAGTGGCTCGAGTGTCCAGTGGTTTGCCTGATAGATTCTGAACCGGACCACTGGGTCTTGTTCTTTCGTTTGCTGGCTGCACATCAGATCCGCGGCAACCTTGTTCCCGACGCGCACCTTGCGGCTCTCGCGATCGCGCGTGGTGCGGAGCTGTGTTCTTCAGACCAGGATTTCACCCGTTTCACGGGTCTACGCTGGGTCAACCCTTTGTCGAGAACGTAGCGCCCAGCAGGTCTGCTCAGACGCCCGGATCAAAGGGATCAGACTGAGTCAGACTCGATTGGTGTGTAAAACCAAAGGCCAATTGGTTGACCTTTAAAATTTACATAGTAAGTAAATATATGTAATAATATCATACACCTCTTCGTCAGAGGGGTACAATAACATGCATTCAGCCATCCGAGTTGCGATCTTTCCACGGGAAGAGTTCGAACTGGGCACCCTGCGCAACAGGGTTACGGAGCTCGGCGGAATTGTGGGAGGGAAGTCCTGTTTGTGTCTCGGATTATTTTTGGTGGCCAGCGTATACGGATGTGGACACAAACAGACTCGACCAGCAACTGAAACGCTTTCCTACAAGACCTATGAGTTCGAAAAAAAGGGCATCTCTCGGGACCAGCAGGCGGCCGCCTTTGCACGGGATTCGAAAGAGTGTTTAACTGCTGCGGAAAATCAATATATCGTGAACCTTAGCAACGCAGAGAAGTTATCGGCTGTATACGGCAAGAAGCCAGGCAAAGAGGAGTTTTCGGCACTGAAAGACGCGCATTTTGTCGAGTGCATGACCGGCTCAATTTCAAAGGATGCCAGTAATAGCAAGGGGTGGGCGTTGAAGTAGGTTGTTGGCGCCCTAAGGAAAAGATGCCTCGTTACACTCGGGACGTGGACTTCTCCCGGAGCCTGTCCTGAGCGAAGCGGAGTGCGTCGAAATGACAAACAAATTTTGGCCAGCGTTTTTTTGATTTGAGACAGGCTCTGGCTTAATTTAGAGCATGAGCCGTGGTGGTCGACTTCCCCGTGATCCCGCAAACCGGGCACGCCGGATCTTTCGGCAAGCGCAGGTCGCACCACTCCATGGTCAGCGCGTCCAGCAGCAGCAGGTGCCCGGACAACGTGCTCAATCCCAGCAGAACCTTGATGGCTTCGGTGGCTTGCACGCAGCCGATGATGCCCGCGACCGGCGCGAGGATACCGATCTGCGCGCAGGCGTCGCCGTCGTCGCCGTCGTCCTTGTAGAGGCAGCGATAGCATGGGCTTTCGGGGTCGCCGGGCACAAACACCGATACCTGCCCGACCATCTGTATGCATGCGCCGGAGACTAGCGGCTTGCCGTATCGGTGGCAGGTCCGGTTGGCGGCGAAGCGCGTCGTGAAGTTATCGCAGCAATCGACCACCACGTCGCTCTTGTTGACCCAGTCTTCCAGCAGCTCGTCGTCGATGGTGGTTTCGATGCATTCAACCTCGACGCCGGGATTGATTGCGAGCAACTGCCTGCGCGCCGATTCCACTTTCAGCTCGTCGATGTCGCCGGTAGAGTGAATAATCTGGCGTTGCAGATTCGACAGCTCGACCCGATCGTAGTCGGCGATGATCAGGCGGCCGACGCCCGCCGAGGCGAGATACATGGCAGCCGGAGAGCCCAGCCCGCCCATGCCGATGACCAACGCCGTGGAATCGAGCAGGCGCTGCTGCCCCTCGCGCCCGATTTGCGGCAACTGGATGTGGCGCGCGTATCTTTGCAGTTGTTCGTCGTTCATGGCGTTATGCGGGGCGTTGGGCGATGCAGGCGCGCGGCGTATCGGCCACCTCTGTATCTACCGGTCGTGGGGTTATAGTCCCGGAAGTAGTTGTATTGTCTCGATCAATCTCGCTGCTACGCAGGCGCTTCAGTCGTTGCCCCTGGTATGGTAGTACTGATCAATGTCCAGCGATGCACCGACCTCGGCCAACAGAGCAATCGTGTCGAGCGGCAAGTAAAATCCATGCGCTTCGCCACTGTCACCGCAATGAGACACCAATTCAGCACAAACTGTAGTGTTCTCGTGTTTGATTTTCTGTAGCGCTGGGCGGAGTTGGGATATCAGCTCATGGATCTTCGTTATCGCCCCTTTGTGATTCTTGGCTTCATAGATCGGCGACTTCCAGTGCTCTCTCGTCCTCTGTACGATGCCATCTTCAAGTTTCTTCCGATACTCAATCGTACCTTGGAGAGGCTCGTCCAGATTGCTCTGAAACTCCTCTGGCGAAAACTCTTTACCTTCAATCCAGACACTCACCCGAATGTCCATGGCTACTTCCATCTCGCGTCGGTTGGAATTGTGGGTCCGCTTATACCACATTGACCTTGCGCTCTAATTACAATCGAACCATCTTTGCAGGCACAAATGTCGAACAAGGAATTCGGGGTCGCCCCCCATGCACTTTTGAAGTCGTGCTCGTCTGTGTATTCGGGACCAAGGATTCCCGCTTTCCCGAGCTGATATTTTGAAGCCTTCGTACAGTCCTTTTCGTCGTCAGGACACTCTTCGTCTTCAACAGCACTATCGTCAACAAGCGCATCCGCAACAATCAACCCGATTCCGAAACCGATAATGCCCCCGGCGACAGCGCCGAACGGACCACCAAAAGCGCCTCCAGCAATAGCGCCAGCAGCCGGGTTCAATCCGCGACTATCCGAAAATCGGGTCGGATTTGCACTCGCATACGCGTATGTATTTAACCCGCCCCACAACCCAATCGGATCGCTCTGAATGTATCTACCGGTAGCGGGGTTATAGTCCCTGAAGTAGTTGTAGCGCAGACCCGTCTCTTCGTCAAAATACTGCCCCGCAAAGCGCAGCGGGTTGCGGAAGGTTTCCTGCTCGATCGTTGTTTTCCCGAACGCGGTTTGTTTCGCCGACCACACCGTCGCACCGTTGTTTTGAATCAGCCTTTGCGGTGTGCCCAAATAGTCGTTGAGGTAAAAGGCGTAGCCGGTGCTAGTGTGGGTGTATAGCGGATTCGTTGTCCAGGTGCTGTCGGGGGCGTAGCCATAGCGTTGTATGGCTGTGCCGTCGGCGCGGTGTTCGCTGCTTAGTCCTTCGTCCGTGTAGAAGAAATACGTTCTGGTGTTGTTGGTTTCCTTCCAC
>JBPCXK010000454.1:0-7991 GCA_051008635.1 Gammaproteobacteria bacterium | reverse complement strand
ATTGATTTTGATAAGCACGACTCTTCGGTGGCGTTCCCTGCACAACGCCCCCCGGCGTTCTCACTGTCAGAACTCTACGCATTCGTAACTTAGAGTTGAACAGCCATTCACACGTTTTAGACCGGCCGCCGTTGTAGCCGACGAGCAGTCAATATTTGGCGATGAAGGGGAGGCTGCCGGAAAGCCCACATAAGGCGTCAATAGCGAGCGTACTGCACCGCATGTCTATTCGGGGGTGTTTGGGATGAATCCTGCTTCGCGCGTCGACTTACAGCGCACAACAATACAACTCAAATGCAATATCGTCCGAGGTCTGACTGGCGCGCACGTCGAGCTTTTCACGCAGCCGGAAGCGTACTGTGAAGCGGTGTTTGCCGGCGCTGATCTCGGGAAAGATGTCGGGGTGGCCGGTCAGACTGATACGTATCATTTGATACGGCTGATCGCGTCCCAACGTTTGTTCGTAGTACCCGCGTTTGGCGACCACAGGGTCAGACGACGAGCTGCCACGAATCAAATTGAGTATCGTTTCTACCGCTTCGCGCACGCGCGTCATCGGCTCCGTCCACTCAGTGAGTATGGCGTGTCGTTCCTCAGCCGGTTTGGATAGCCAGTGGTGATAGGCGGGCAAATCGAAATCGCAGGTGCCGCCCGGGATGGAGGTGCGTTGCTTGATGCCGTTGAGGAAGTCGTTGGCCCTGAGATGGCCGCCCATCTGTCCGCCCATCTCATGGATGGATCTGACGAGTCGGCGGTGGCGCTCGGTGGTGTTGCGCAGCAGCCCGTCGTCGATGCCTGGCCTGCCGTCGATTCGCGAGAGATTGGCGAGCTGACGCTCCAGCTCTTTCATGAGCTCCCGCTTGAGGTCTCCCCGGGAAGAAAGGTCGAGCAGCTCAAGCAGCGTACTGAGCGCGGCGTGGGTGTCCCATACCGTCGTGCCGTTGACGTAGTAGTCGAAGCGCTGCATGAGCTGCTCGATACGCAGGAACGAGCGGATACGTTCGTTGAGCGGCTGTTCGTAAACGACGGCAGTGGCCACGTGCATGGTTCCGCGTGTGAGATGCTCTTCCTATTGTGCCTCATTCCTCCTCATAGTGAACAGCTAACGCGAGATACTGTCGATGAAGTTGTTCGATTCGAGCATAGAGTGTATCCAGGTTCGCGTCGTTGTCGATGACGTCATCGGCGACAGCCAAACGCTGTGCACACGAAGCCTGTGCGCCGACTATTGCCCGTGCTTGTTCCGCGGTGCTGTTGTCCCGCGCCATGACACGTGTGATCTGTAATTTTTCGGGACAATCGATCACCGCTATCCGGTCCACGACGTCGGTCATGCTGGTCTCCACAAGTAGGGGTATGACGACGACCACGTAGGCAGCGCGGACCTCCCCGAGTTGCTTGACGATTTCACTGCGGACGCGAGGATGCAGAATGTCTTCCAGCGCTGTTCGGGCGTCGGGATCCGCGAACACGATCTCGCGAAGTCGGCGGCGATTCAGCTCGCCGTCACCAAGCAATACGTCGGTGCCGAATTGCTCGATAATCGCCTGTAGCGCATCACTACCGGGATGGACGAGGTCGCGCGCAATGACGTCGGCATCGATAACGGCGGCGCCGCGCTCGGCGAAGCGGTTCGCGACCGTGGTCTTCCCGCAGGCGATCCCGCCGGTCAACCCGACTGCAAATGCGGTGGAGGGCGCGCTGTCGTGACGTGGGCGTTGTCCACGCACGGTCATGATGGGCCGGATGCGAGATTCAGATACCAGCGCGTAAGCTGATTGCCCCAGAGCAACGTAATCATCCCCGCAGCGGCGAGATAGGGGCCAAATGGTATCGGCACGTCTTTTCCGCGTCGCTTGACTACGATCAGCGCAATCCCGACGGCCGCGCCAACGACAGAAGACAGGAGGATAACGAGGGGCAACGCGTGCCAGCCCATCCACGCGCCGAGCATCCCCAGCAGTTTGAAATCACCGTAGCCCATGCCTTCCTTGCCCGTCAGCAGCCTGAAGAGATGGTACACAACCCACAGGCTCAGGTATCCGGCAATCGCGCCGATCACGGCTGAATGGATATCTGTGAAAGCACCATTCAGATTGATCAGCAGCCCCAGCCACAGGAAGGGCAGGACAATGATGTCCGGCAGCAGCGTGGTTTCGAGATCGATCACGCTGAGCGCGATCAACGCCCAGGTGAGCAACAACGCCGCGCCAGTCTCCCATCGATAACCGAAGTGCACCGCTACGGCCACCGAAAGCACTGCCGTTAGCAGCTCAACAAGCGGGTACCTGGCTGATATGGCTGCGCCGCAGGCGGTGCATTTGCCGCGCTGTAAAAGATAACTGAGCAGCGGGATGTTCTCCCAGGCCGTAATCGCATGCTCGCAATGCGGGCAGCGCGAGCGCGGCGTGATGAGGTTAAACGGTTTGTCGTCCTCGTTGTGCGATTCTTCGTGCAATACCTCCGCGCATTCCCGCTCCCATTCGCGCTGCAGCATGATGGGGAGGCGATGGATGACGACATTGAGGAAGCTGCCGATCATCAAGCCGAGAACTGCGACGACGGCGACAAAGCTCATTGGATACTGCAGAAACAGCGCGTCAACGGGCACGGGCGTTTCCGCTTAAGCGCACTAGCCCGCATGGCTCACCACGGGGTGAGATGATCGCGCAGAGATTTGAATTCACAAGGCACTACTGATCGAGCGGAATACGGGCTGTATTTCCGAGCGAAGAAAATTCGTTGTGGATTCAAAGATCAAGCCAGCGCCGTCATCGTGGTGAGAAATGCGGGCTAGTGTCCGGAGTAAGCCGAACTGACTGCGAGCGTCACCGCAAGTCATTCCCGCGCAGGCAGAAACCACCAGAGTCACAAATGACAGTCATGCGTACACGGCCTATTTATTGTGGAACCGGGCTTCGGAGGTCCCGTAGGCTGGCGGTGAGCGCAGCGAACCCCACCAAATGCTCGAAGGCCGCATGATGGGGTTCGCTATCGCTCACCGCCACCCTGCAAAACCGTATCAGATTTCAGCGCCGAGCGCAGTTACACCACCGCACCCAGCTTGAAGATAGGCAGATACATCGCGATCACCAAGCCACCGACCACCACGCCGAGAATGACCATGATGAGCGGTTCGAGCAAACTGCTGAGGCCATCGACCAGGTTGTCGACTTCCTGCTCATAGAAGTCCGCCACCTTACCGAGCATGTCATCGAGCGAGCCGGACTCCTCGCCAATCGCCACCATCTGCACAACCATGTTCGGAAACAGGCCGCTGCTGCGCATGGACTGTTGCAATTGCGTGCCGGTTGCCGTCTCGTCTTTCATTCTCAGGGTGGCCTCCTGAAACAGCGCGTTGCCGGTGGCGCCGGCAACCGAATCCATGGCTTCCACCAGCGGCACGCCGGCGGCAAACATAGTCGACAGTGTGCGGGCGAAGCGGGCGATCGCGGACTTGCGCAGGATCTCGCCAATGACGGGGATTTTCAGCGAGATCAGGTCGACCATGCGTTGAAGCCTCGGCGATCGTTTGTAGATATACATAAAACCTGCGACGGCGAGGGCAAGGCCGCCGAATATCAGCCACCAGTATTTCTGAAACGCCTCGGATATGGTTATGACCAGCAGCGTGAAGGCCGGCAGGTCTGCGCCAAACCCCTGGAACAGCTCCTGAAACTGAGGCACCACGAATATCAACAGGATTGCCGAGACGATGAAGGCGACCGCGACCACCGCGGCGGGATAAAACAGCGCCTTTTTGATCTTGCCTTTCAGTTCCTCGGTTTTTTCCTTGTAGGTCGCTATTTTGTCCAGCAACGCCTCCAGCGAGCCTGACTGCTCACCGGCATTGACCAGATTACAAAACAAGGCATCGAACTGCACGGGATGCTTGGCAAGGGCGTCGGAGAGGCTGGTGCCGCTCTCAACGTCCGCCTTGATGGACATCACCAGCTCCTGCATGCCCTGGTTTTCATGGCCGCGGCCGATAATGTCGAAGGCCTGCACCAGGGGCACGCCGGCGGCCATCATCGTGGCAAGCTGCCTGGCAAAGACCGAAATGTCCCTGGCGGTGACTTTTCTCTTGCCGCCAAACAGGGCCCTCGGTTTTTTCTTGACCTTGAGTGGATTAATACCCTGGCGCCGCAAGTCCGCCTTGAGCAGGGATTCGTTCGCCGCCTGAGCCTCGCCCTTGACGCGCGCGCCCTTGCGGTTCATGCCCTCCCAAACGAAGGTAGTCGCCGCAGTTGCTGTTGCTGCCTGTTGAGCCATGACTAATCCTTGGTTACGCGGTTGAGCTCTTCGAGGCTGACAATGCCATCCCTGACCTTGTTCAGCCCCGACTGCCGTAGATTGAGTACACCTTCTTTCTCGGCCTGATCAGCCAGTTGGATAGAAGTACCGCCAGCCATGATGATACGACCCATCTCTTCGGAAACGGCCATAACCTGGAAAATACCGGTACGTCCCTTGTATCCGTTGGTGCATGAATCGCACCCCACCGCCTTGAATATCTTGACGGTATCCAGCTCTTCCTCCTCAAACCCCTCATTCAACATTTCTTCGTTTGGTATTTCGTCGACGGTCTTGCAGCTCTCGCACAATCGGCGTGCCAGCCGCTGCGCAATGATCAGGGTCACGGCGCCGGCGACATTGTAAGCCGGCACGCCCATATTAGTCAGACGCGTCAAGGTTTGCGGCGCATCGTTCGTATGTAAGGTAGACAGCACCAAGTGGCCGGTCTGTGAGGCCTTGATGGCGATCTCGGCCGTTTCGAGGTCACGTATCTCGCCGACCATGATGATATCAGGATCCTGCCGCAGAAATGATCGCAATGCGGCGGCGAAGGTCAGACCGATCTTGGGCTTCACGTTGACCTGATTGATGCCCGGCAGGTTGATCTCGGCCGGGTCCTCCGCGGTCGAGATGTTTCGGTCGACCGTATTGAGGATTGCCAAGCCGGTGTAAAGCGACACCGTTTTGCCGCTACCGGTCGGACCCGTCACCAGAATCATGCCCCACGGCTTGGACAGCGCGTTCAAATACAGATCCCTCTGATTATCGTCGTAGCCCAGCACATCGATCCCGAGCGTCGTGCTAGCGGAATCCAATATGCGCAGCACGATTTTCTCGCCGTACAACGTGGGGCAGGTGCTCACGCGAAAGTCGATTGCCCGCTTGGTCGAGAGTTGCATCTTGATACGCCCGTCCTGCGGGATGCGTCGCTCGGAAATATCCAGCCGCGACATGACTTTCAGTCGGGCGCCGATGCGCGGCGCCAGCGACACCGGGGGCGTCGCGATCTCCTGCAGCACACCGTCTATCCGCAGGCGCACCCGAAATTTGTTTTCATACGGCTCGAAGTGGATGTCGGACGCCTTCTTGTTGACGGCATCCAGCAACACTTTGTTGACGAAGCGCACCACCGGCGTGTCGTCCAGCATTGACGCGGACATGTCCATATCCGCCGCGGCCCCGTCGTCATCGGCCGAGATATCGAGGTTATCGAGGTCTTCATCGAGCAGATCGCCCATCATCATGGCGCCGCCATCGGACTCGATGGCCAGCTCGATATACTTGTTCAGCTTGTCCTCTTCGACCAGAATGGGCTCAGTGGAGTGGCCGGTGGTAAACTTGATCTCATCCAGCGCCACGAGATTCATGGGGTCGGAGATGGCGACAAACAGACGATTGCCCCGCTTGGCTACCGGGAGCGCCCGGTGCTGGCGGATGAGATTCTCGTCGACCAGGGACTTTGGGATGGTGTCCATATCCAGCGTGCTCACGTCGAACACAGGCATGCCGAACTCTGTGGACGCGGCGGTAGCGACCTCCGCCGGATCTACCTTATTCTGGTCAACCAGATAGGTGACCAGGGGAACGCGTTTGTGCTGAGCCTCCTCCTGAGCCGCTACGGCGCCTGCTTCGTCGATCAGCCCGTCGTTGACCAGCCGCTTGGCCAGACCTCCGAGTTTAATGCTAGAAGCCGTTGTGGCCATTGATGTCCTTTTGCTGCCGGATTGCTAAGCAATACAGCATGTTAGCTGAATTTTACATGATGTCAATGAAGGCTGGATCGGGCACAGGGTTACGCAAGGTGCGGAAACCGCTTATTTGTCGGATAAATTCCAGCGTAATCAGCCTTGGACGAGGATACTTCTTTTACTGGTCAGCACAGTGTCCGTTTGATCCCTGAGTCGTCGCTGCAAAAGGTTGGATTCCGCCTAGCGCCTGACCAGTCTCAAACCCGCAAAATGCGGTCGCCGATGACTGATCGTGAAATCCAGGTAGTCGCCCCGTGCACTGGACGAATGGTATGCACTGCGCGAACCTCCGATGACCGGGTGGCTGACTCAAGGCCCAGAGGTTGAAGCGTTCGAGCAAGCGTTCAGTCAGCGTCATCACGTTGTCGAGCCTGGCGTAATCGGAAACGAGGTTGTCACGATCCCAACACGTATCATGTTTGGTCGTCTACCTCCTGTCTGTGTTCGCCTTGCTTGAGACCGCATACAACAGCGCCGTGATTTGTTCTGAAATAAGCCCGATTAGCAGAATCAAGACGGAGCAAGCGAGCACCAGTGCACTCATTCGGCTGAATCGCCCCTCCGTCATATATGTGTATAGATAGTAGCTGAATCCAGTCAGGAAAAAAAAGGCGCTTACAGGTGCAAAGACTTTAAGAGGCGAATAGAGGGTACCAACCTTGAATATAATAAGTAAAAAGCGTACGCCATCGCGAACAGGTCTTATGTGGCTTTTCCCTGCTCGCTTACCCACACTGATGGGTAGATAGCCCACACTGTATCCGCTTCTCAGGAAAGCCATCGTAATCGTTGCAGGATATGAAAATCCGTTAGGGAGTAGATGTAGAAACTCCTTGAACTTCGCCGCTCTCACTGCTCGAAAGCCCGAGGTAAGATCCCTTATTCGCCGATTCGTAATCAGGCTCGCCAGCAGATTGTAAGAGTTATTCGCAAGTGCTCTAAAGCCGTTGGCATGAGACGTATTTGCCCGCGCTCCGACGATCATGTCAAAACCGTCGTTCATCAACTCGAGCAGTCTTGGAATTTGTTCCGGCTCGTGCTGAGCATCAGCGTCCATGAGTACAAGAATGTCACCGGAAGCACTCCTGGCACCGGTTTTCACGGCCGCTCCATTGCCAATGCCGTAGGGGTGTGAAATTAGTCTGACGTTGTGCTCCGCACAGACTGTGGCTGTATGATCCGTAGAGCCATCATCGACCACGATGACTTCGACACTACGCATAGTTTCCATAAGTCGCGGTAGCAGATCTTGCAGGTTGCTCGCTTCATTCCGGGCAGGTATGACAATGCTTATACTCTCGGTCATTGTGGGGTGACTGCTTCGAAGGATCTCGACGGTGTACTGGTCACGGCGATCACTTAATGCTGTGCGGTGCTAGCCCGCATATCTCACCACGGGGGCGAGATGATCGCGCAGAGATTTGAATTCACAAGGCATTTTCTGAAGGAGCGGAATACGGAGTGTATTTCCGACTGAAGAAAATTCGTTGTGGATTCAAAGATCAAGCGAGGGCTCGTCATCGTGGTGAGATATGCGGGCTAGTTACGGTATTGAGCGGGTGTTCTTTTCAAGGTCGTCGATGGTGTCTGCATAAAGCATCCGATCCCTGAACGAAATTCTCTCGTCGCGCCTCGCTCTGTCAAAGTAACTGAGCATCGCGTCTTGCTCGTTTGTTGTTGCCGCATATCTGATCATGGAGACGAGTGTCCGCATCTTCGGAGCCAGACTGTAGGCGTTTTCGTAGGCGGCGAGCACTTCTTGCTTATGGCCGGCGATAGCATGCGCCCTAGCCAGCAGCTCGTAGAGTGAGCGGTTATCTTTTCGGAAGTTGTCGTTCTCGAGCAGTGCCTTAATGACATCTATTACGTCAGCGACGGAAACGTGGTGGCATTTCCCCTTTCCTTGTAGGTCTAAAATACCGTTGATTGAGTTAATTGCAGCATGGA
>JBPCXK010000453.1:0-6170 GCA_051008635.1 Gammaproteobacteria bacterium | reverse complement strand
CACTAAACGCGACTCCACCAACGATATTCAGAACACGCCGCCGACGCTGCTTGCTGCCAACAACTCTGTGTCCGGTTGGTTGAACGACTGGGTAAACGGCCAACAGTCTGACCACCCAGTGGACCATTATCCGCGACCAGAATCTGTTGACCAGCGGCGCTTTTGACATCTTTATTGCCGCAACCAACAACGACATCGCGCTTGCCAGGAGTGCCATGTGGCACAAGGCAAGCCGGTCATCCTGGTTGTCAGTTTTTTCGGTGATGACCCCGTCCAACTCTCGGAATTCGAACTCGTAAGGCGCGCGCGGCGTCAACTTGCTCGGAGACTTTCCGGACAGCGATGCCATCTGCGATGCCGCGCTCGGCGGCAGTCAGGTGCTGGCAACCATCAGCAATCTGCGCGACGAATCGCTCGCATTCGAATACACCGCGCAGGCCTGTCCGAACAACGGCGGCAAAGTAGAGTACGACGGCGAACCTGGTGATGGACGGCGGCGGCGTTACGCTGAACCAGCAATTCCTCAACGGGGCCGATGCAATCAGAGACCAGCTCGAGGCATTCGACGGTACTGGCACGAACATCTTTGATCTGGGCACCGATCAGCGGCTGCTGAAGCTCGCCGTGTTGCTGGGCGACAAACTGCGCGCAGACATCGCGTATCCGATGGACAAGGAGACCACGGCTGACACGGTGTTCTTCAACGCTGGCGCCGCCGATGGTTTCCGCCTCGCCGCCCGGCGGCATCTACCCGCTATCGGTAGAGGTGACGTTGACGTGCACGGATCCCGACAACGACTGCCAGTCCATCTTCTATACGCTGGATGACAGCGCGCCGACCGACGACGGCGGCCGTCATCTGCGCAGCCCGTCGAATCCGGTCAGCCTCGACATGTCCGTGATCGCCGTGTTCCGCACGAGCCAGACCGACGACGGGGCGTTCTGGAATGCACCGGCGCTGATCGGCGCCGAGGTGTCCGGGCGCACGGTGGATTGGGCGCTGGGGCTCTCCAGCGGACAGGTCCATATGAAGGCGCAGCGCGGCGACGGCTTTGGCGCGCGCAGCGGCACGAGCAGCGCGAATGCCCTGAGCGGCAGCGCAGGCCAATGTGGTGCACGCAGAGGCATCAGCGTGTTGGGCCTTCGTCGTGGGCTCCTCAGCCCAACCTGCGGTGACTGTTCGCGCTTCCGATCCCAATGCGCCACGCAGCCAACAGCGCCAACAACAAAAGCCACAATTTGCTCATCGCTCCACCCACACTGGTGAACACCCCACCGGCCGGCCCCGCCACGCCGACCCCGCCCGGATCCTTGATCAGTCCGTTGCGGCTCGCATCGGCATCGTTCACGCCGCCGTCGGTAAGCGTCAGGCGCACGCACCAGTCGCCTTCCGCAAGACCCGGCGCATAGGCAGCGTCGCGCGGCGGTGGGCACTCCCCAAGGGCCCCGGGTGCGGAGGCGACGGCGTCCGTGCCGTTTGCCGCAAAGTCTTGCCATCCGTTTGCGGGTGTGAACTTGCGATACACGGCCTGTGCTGGAACAGGCTCGAGCTGCGGGACGACAATGCTCACCGTGGCGCCAACCTCCGGCAGATTGGCGATCTCGAAGTCGTTCAATCCGCCTTCATAGACGAAGTTGTCCCGCGCGTTGCCGGCAGGCTCGCCCGCGCCGCCACCGAACATTTCGATGTCGCTCGGGCTCACTCCCGACTGATTGAGTCCCGCTGCTCGCGCCGTGCTGCCTACTTGTATCTTGATGCCTTGTGCGGAGCGGATCAGGAACTCGCCACTGTTGTCGGCCACACTTTGCAGGCGGTTGAAGCGCGCCGTGCCGCGCCCGTCGACCAGGTCCACGCTATCCTCTACGCCGTCGGCGTCCTGATCACCGGTGACCACACCGGCGATGACACGCACACTGTAGCGCACCACTGATGCCGCCGAAGCAATGCCGTTGACGATGCGCCGTACGCTCACCACCAATTCGTATTGACCCTCCGCCAGCGCGGCCGGATCGAACGAGAGCTCGCGCCTGCTTGTCGCGCCAGTGGCTACAGCCAGAATCTCCGCGTCGCTCTGGCCCCAGTCATATTCCAACGTCGGCGTCTGGTAGTTGCCGACACGCGCCGTGGCGATAAGCAGCTCACCGCTGCGACCGACATCACGCACGTTGCCACGGCCCTGCCGCAGCTCGATCCACACCACCGGCTGCATATTGCGGAACGGATCGCCGCCGCCGGCCAGCTCAGTCACATCCGGGATGCCGTCGTTATCAGTGTCCGTCGTCGGGGTGGTGTCCGCGCTCCCGCCCTGTGCCCTGAGCAGTTGTTCGACGTTGTCGGTAATCCCGTCGTCATCGGTATCGGTGAGCGGCGCGGCCACGGTCAGGGGGTCAGTACCGAGCGCGATCTCGCGGGCATCCGGAATACCATCACCGTCAGTGTCGGCGGTGGGGTCGATATCAGCGCCCGCCGCCGCCTCGATACGATCCGGTACACCGTCGTCATCGTTGTCGCGATCTTCAGCCGACAGCGGGTTCATCAACTGCCGCACTTCGAGCGCGTCCGCATAGCCGTCGCGGTCGAGATCGCTGTCGCCATCGATGTTCTCGATAGCCAGCCCGGTCAGGAAATTCTCAATGGCGTTGGAGACACCGTCCCCGTCATCGTCACCGGCGCCGCCGGCGGTTGGGTTATCGACATTGTTCGGGTCGCTGCCGAGCGTCACCAGCTCCGTGGCATCCGGCAGCCCATCGCCGTCGGTGTCGCGGTTGTCGTCGGCCGGATCGTTCGGATCGGTCGGGACCAGACTATTATTAATGTATAGCGTGGTCTCGACATAGTCCGCCACGCCGCCCAAATCGGTGTCGAGGAAGCTTTCGACATCCTCCGGATCGCTGCCCTGCCCCTGCTCGACCGCATCCGGCACGCCGTCGAGGTCAGTGTCGAGGTAGTCGAGCGGATCGGCAGGATCAGTACCGTCGACAAGCTCGCGATCGTCATCGACGTCATCGCCATCGGTGTCCACACCGACGATGCTGAGATTGAGTATGGTCGGCTGGCTGACATTGCCGGCCGGATCGGTTGCCGTGACCGCGATCGCGACCGGCCCACCCTGCAGCGGCGGCATATCGCAGATCCAGTTGCCCGCTGGCGGCACGGGCAGTGTACATACCGCCGTGCCCGGCGCGCGCTGATCGACGACTATGATCGTATCGCCCGGTGTGGCGCCGCTGCCTGTGAGCGTCGGTGTATTGTCGTTGCTGACGCTGCCGTTCGCCGGCGAGTCGATGGTGGGTGGCGCCGGCGGTGTCGTGTCGACCGTCACGTTGACGACAGTCGCCGGGCTCTCGTTACCAGCCGCGTCAGCCGCCACCACCTGCACGGCGGTTGCGCCTTCGGACAACGTTGACTGACAACGCCACGCGCCAGTCTGATCGACGTCGACGGTGCACAGTGAAGCGCCCGGATTGGCCGGGTCGACAACCCGCACGGTCGCACCCGCAGCCGCGGTACCGGCAAACGTCACCGGACTGTCGTTCGTCAAGGCGCCGTCGGTGGGCTCGGTGACCATGGGCGCGGCCGGCGCCATGGTGTCGATCGTCACGCTGACACTGGCGGCCGCGCTCGCGTTGCCGGCGGCATCCGTGGCCGTGATCTGAATCGCCGCCACACCTTCGGGCAGCGGCGTTGCGGCATCGCAGCTCCAGTTGCCGCCCGCGCCGACTACCACCGTGCACAGCGGTGTCCCCGGATTGTCCGGATCAGTAACTGTAATCGTGTCACCCGCGCTCGCCGTGCCGCTGAACGTCGGTGTGTTGTCGTTGCTGGTACTGCCATCCGCCGGTGCGGTGATGGTCGGTGCGGCGGGCGCCGTGCTGTCTACCGTGATGGTGACGGTGGTCGCTGCGCCGCTGTTACCGGCCGCATCGGTCACCGATACCGGTATCGCCGACACACCTTGCGGTAACGCCGTGACAGCGCAACTCCAGTTGCCGCCGACATCGACCATCGCGGTACACAGCGGCGTGCCCGGATTGTTCGGATCGTCAACCGTGACCGTCTCGCCCGGTGTTGCGCCGCTGCCGCTGAAGGTCGGGGTATTGTTGTTCAGCGTGCTGCCCTCGGCAGGCGCGTCGACTGCGGGCGCCGCCGGGGCCACTGTATCGATGGTGAGATTGACCACCGCCGCCGGGCTCACATTGTTCGCCGCATCGGTCGCGGTCACGGGAATCGCAATCGTGCCGTCCGGCAACGGCGTGGTGACGTCGCAACTCCAGCCGCCGCCGGGATTGACGGTCGTCGCGCACAATGGCGTTCCCGGGTTGGCGGGATCATCGAGGATGATCGTATCGCCCGCGCCCGCGGTACCGCTGAAGCTCGGCGTGTTGTCGCTGATGGCGCTGCCGTTCACCGGCGCGGTGACCACCGGGATCCCGGCCGCCGTGGTATCGACGGTCAGGTCGATTGTCGTCGGCGCACTTACATTGCCGATTGCATCAGTGGCCGTCACCGGGATCGAGACAGCACCCTCGGGCAGCGCGCTCGTGACGTCGCAACTCCAGTTGCCGGCGGGGCCGACCGTCGCGACGCACAGCGGCGTGCCCGGATTGTTCGGGTCATCGACCGTGACTGTCTCGCCCTGCGTTGCGCCGCTGCCGCTGAAGGTTGGCGTGTTGTCGCTGATGGTGCCGCCATCGGCAGGCGCGTTCACCGTTGGCGCCAGCGGCGCCGTGGTGTCAATCGTGATGTCGACCGTTGCCGGCGGGCTGGTGTTGCCGGCGCTGTCCCGCGCGCTCACCGGGATTGCGATAGCACCCTCGGGCAATGCGGCCCCGACATCGCAGGACCAGTTGCCTACGCCATCCACGACAACACTGCACAGCGGCGTGCCCGGCTTACTCGGATCATCGACGATGATGGTTTCGCCCACGGCACCAGTGCCGCTGAACGTCGGGGTATTGTCGCTGGTCGTGCTGCCGTCGACGGGCGCGGCCACCACCGGCGTTGCCGGCGCCACACTATCGATAGTGAGATTGACGGTCGTCACCGCACTCGCATTACCTGCCGCATCGCTAGCCGTGACAGGAATCGCGATCGCGCCGTCCGATAGTGCGACGCCCGCATCGCAACTCCAGTTGCCGGCGATATCGACTATGACCGTACACAATGGTGTCCCTGGATTATTGGGATCACCGACAGTAATCGTGTCGCCTGATGTCGCGCCGCTGCCGCTGAACGTCGGTGTGTTGTCGGCAAGCGTGCTGCCGTCGGCCGGTGCGGCGACCACGGGTGCGGCCGGCGCCGTCGTATCGATAGTGAGATTGACCAGCGTCGCAGGGCTGGCGGCGCCCCCGTCCGTCGCGGTCACCGGGATCGCAATCGCGCCGTCGGGCAACACAGTCGTTGCATCGCACGTCCAGTTACCAGTGGGATCGACCATGACCGTACACAGTGGTGTTCCTGGATTGTTTGGATTACCCACGGTGATCGTATGGCCCGGCGTGGCCCCGCTGCCACCGAACGTCGGGGTGTTGTCGTCGAGCAGGCTGCCATCGGCGGGCGTACTGACCGCGGGTGCAGGGAGCGGCGGCGAGTCATCGTTCTCGATGGTATAGGTCGCAGTGTCCTGAACCGCGTTGTTGCTGTCGGCATCGCCAACGGCGATTCCTACGGCGTTTCGCAGCGCCAGCACGATCGTGGCATTCGGCTCGATCACCGTATCGCCATTGACGCTCAGTGCATCGGGGGGTATCGCGACCGGCCGTATCGTCGTGTAGTCGCCGGCGGCGATGATGACGGTCGGGTCGACCTGTGCGAAATCCGTACCCGCCACCGCGCTGCCGCCGGTCACGACGATATCCACCTGCGTGGGTCCGGTGGTGATACCGCCGCTGACCAGCAATGTCGGTTCGATCAGCGGCGCGCTGCCGCTGTCGCCTTCCGGCGCGCCGCCTGTCGCCGCGCTGAATTCAACCAGCAGTTGTTGCGCGGCCCGCACGGTGATGTCTTCGGTGAGATCGTCAGCAGTGGCATCGCTGTCTGCCTGATTCAGGGTGACGTTGGTAATCGTGTTGGTGATCGTCGTACCACCGGTGCCGGGGTTGGCCGTGGCGCGGAAACTGAGCGTAGCACTGGTGTTGACGGCCAGTGCGTTGATGGTCCAGGCCAGGCC
>JBPCXK010000452.1:0-2663 GCA_051008635.1 Gammaproteobacteria bacterium | reverse complement strand
GCCGTGTTGAACGTGATGGCGCGGCTCGGCTCCGGGTTCGACATCGTGTCCGGTGGCGAGCTTGCGCGTGTCATGGCGGCGGGCGGCGATCCGGCGAAGGTCGTGTTCTCCGGCGTCGGCAAGCGCGCCGATGAGATTCGCCAGGCGTTGGACGCGGGCATCCGTTGCTTCAATGCGGAATCCACCTCCGAGCTGCGCGTGATCAACAGTGTCGCTGCGACCCTCGGCGTGGTCGCTCCCGTCGCTTTGAGAGTCAACCCGGATGTCGATCCGCGCACGCATCCGTACATTTCCACCGGTCTCAAGGAGAACAAGTTCGGCATCGACATCAGCGAGGCCGAGGACGTTTACCGGCTGGCCGCGGACATGTCGAATCTGCACGTCACCGGCATCGGCTGTCATATCGGTTCGCAGCTCACTGAGCTCTCGCCGTTTGTGGATGCGCTCGAGCGCGTGCTGGCGCTCGCAGACCGCCTCGGCGCCCAAGGCATCGAAATCGATCATCTCGACCTCGGGGGCGGGTTGGGCATTCGCTACCAGAATGAATCGCCGCCGCTGCCTCATCAATATGCGACAACGTTGTTCGAGGCATTGCCCGACGACGGCCGCGAAATCATGCTCGAGCCCGGGCGCGCAATCATGGGCAACGCCGGCATTCTGGTGGCGCGCGTCGAGTATCTCAAACACATGCCACACAAAAACTTCGCGGTCGTCGACGCTGCCATGAACGATCTGTTGCGGCCGGCCTTGTATCAGGCGGCGCAGGAGATCATTGCGGTCATACCGCGCAACGACGGCAACGCGCGGTGTTACGACGTAGTCGGCCCGGTGTGCGAGACGGGTGACTTTATCGGCAAGCAGCGCGAGCTCGACCTCCAGGAAGGCGACCTGCTTGCAGTGCGCTCGGCCGGTGCTTACGGATTTTGCATGAGCAGCAATTACAACGCACGACTGCGCGCCGCCGAAGTCATGGTCGATGGTGAGCGCAGCCACCTGGCGCGTGCACGCGAGCGTATCGACGATCTGATGCGCGGTGAAAGTATCTTGCAGCGTTAATGGAAAGGGTCACCGAACCGGAGCTCATGGACGAGCACGAGCAGGCGAAAGCTTACGCCGAAGCGGACTTCGAGACGCCGCACAACGCGATCATCGAGCAGTTCGCGACAGCGTTTCCACGTGCGGACATCAGCGGACCGGTGCTGGACCTGGGCTGCGGACCGGCCGACATCAGTGTGCGTTTTGCGCGGCGGTATCCGGGTTGTACCGTTGATGGTGTCGACGGCGCCGAGGCGATGCTCGCGTTCGGCCGCGAGCGTGTCGCAAGTGAACGCCTCGGCGAACGCGTGCGGCTCTATCGGTGTTTTTTGCCCGACGATCCGCTGCCCCATACGCACTATGCGACCATCATCTCGAACAGTCTGTTGCATCATTTGCACGACCCGCATGTGTTGTGGTCAACCGTCGCACGTGTTGCGCAGCCACCGGCGCGCGTGTTCATCGCCGATTTGATGCGGCCTGTCGACGATGACACCGTGCAGGCGCTGGTCACCGAGCACGCGAACGATGAACCGGAGGTCTTGCAGCGCGACTTTTATAACTCGTTGCGCGCCGCTTTCACTGTTACAGAGGTCACGGAACAACTTACCGAGGCCGGTCTGGCGTCGCTCGCGGTCCAGCCCGTCAGTGACCGTCACCTGATCGTTTCCGGCGTTATCGAAACCGCAACACAGACGCACGCGAACAAGCACAAATGATGCCGGGAGACGTATCGCCGTTTATCGTAATAATAAACGTTTCGGTTGACGTGCTCCGTGTTCGCCTTATCATGTAATTCATCACAACGCCGGACTCACTCGGGCCGCACAGCTGCTCAAAAATCAATCGCCCACATGACCACACGTACTCAAGGTCTGTATCAGGGGACCGTCAGCGAAGAGGCCATAGAAAAGTACCTGCGCGCGCACTCGGACTTCTTCGAGCGGCACACGCAGTTGCTCGCCGTGTTGAAGATTCCGCATCCGGCCCGCGGTGCTGTGTCTCTCATCGAAAAGCAGGTGGACGTGCTGCGCGCCAAGAACCGGCAGATGGAGCGCAAGCTGATCGATCTGGTGCAGGTCGCGCGGGACAACGAGGGGCTCAGCACGCGCCTGCATCGTCTCGCGCTCGGGCTCATGGAAGCTGAAAACCTCGACGACGCGCTCGCCACCAGCAAAGAGTTACTCCGCAACGATTTCCAGTCCGCACAGGTCGTCATCAAACTGTTTGCGGGCGAGAACGAAAAAGACAAACCCAAAGTTCACTTTGTGCGCCGGGATGATCCGGAGTTGTCCATGTTCAAGGAGTTGTTTGATTCCCGCCGCCCGGTTTGCGGGCAACTGACAGCGTCGGAAGCGAAATATTTGTTCGGGAGACACTCGGGCGAAATCTCCTCCGCGGTGATGATCCCACTGTATGCCACGCACGATATTGGCATACTGGCCCTCGGTAGCCAGCAAAAAGACCGCTTTCACACGGGCATGGGCACGCTGTTTCTCGGTTATCTCGGCGAGCTGATCAGCCGCGCCGTCACCACACACATCGAACCCTAAGCCGGCATAGCCGGAACCAAACCTGTGCCCCCTCAACGGCGGACTTTACCACCCCTTGCCCACCGCAACGCCGGC
>JBPCXK010000451.1:0-15705 GCA_051008635.1 Gammaproteobacteria bacterium | reverse complement strand
ACCCAGTTCGAAGCCGCGGGTCTGGCGATTCGCCATCATTTTGAAGCCGGGCAGGCCGTCTTCGAACTCGACAACGGAATCCATCACGATCATCTCATCTGCGTCAACTGCGGCAAGGTCGAGGAGTTCGCAGACGAAACCATAGAAACCAAGCAAGAAGCAATCGCGGAGAAGTTTGGTTTTCAAATGACCGATCATTCGCTGGTCATTTATGGGAAGTGTGCCAACTGCAAGTAGCGCACTAACCCGCATTTCTCACCACGATGACGGCGCTGGCTTGATCTTTGAATCCACAACGAATTTTCTTCACTCGGAAAAACAGCCCGTATTCCGCTCGATCAGAAAATCCGTTGTGAATTCAAAGCTCTGCGCGATCATCTCGCCCCGAGGTGAGAAATGCGGGCTAGCCCTGCACCACCAGCTTGTAATCAGGCGTTGGGTTGAGGGGGCAGGAGTAGACGTACTCACCGGGCTTGAGCTCGATCTCATAGTCTTTCGTCACGCCGAGATCCAGACCACCACCGGAAACCTTGGGGAGCGTCGCATAGTTGACGAGGCCGTCGCCGCGCAGGTAAAAGCCGAGCGAATAGGGAACGTTTTCGTTTTTCACCCGAAAGATGTATTTGCCGGGAGCGAGCTCGAGGGTCTTGGCCCTGGCCAGGCGTTCCTCGCCGGTCCTGGTGTTGATGGCTTCGCAGTCGGCCTTGCTGGTGGTCTTGAAACCGTGATTCGTGCCGTTTTCACTCTCAGTGAACTGGCAGCCGACCTGGGTGAGCTCGATCACCCTGGGTTGTGCGGCTCGTACGATGCTGCCGGTGTATATCGCGAGGCCAACGACGGCAACGGTCGCGGCGCGCAGAAGGTTCATGTGGGAGGTGTCGAGGGTCATCGGATAACTCCTTAACTAATAGAAATCGGGACATGTAGTTCATCAATACGGAGTTAGACTCTTTTCGGAGGCAGATCCTTCCCTCCAAAGAAAAAAGAGGAGGCAGGCGCCTCCTCTTCTTTTGTTCACGCATTTTCGTGCGTCTAGAGCGTTATATTACTCCTTGGGCTTGCAGGGATTGCAAGGATTGCACGGGTTGCAGGGATTGGCAGCCGCACAAGGATTGCACGGGTTGCAGGGGTTGGCAGCCGCGCAAGGATTGCACGGGTTGCAGGGATTCGCCGCTGCGCAAGGATTACACGGGTTACAAGGATTGCAAGGATTGCAAGGGTTGTCGGAGGCGGCCAGGATCAGATTTTGATCGCTGGGAACTTCCGTCGCATAAGTCGGCGCGGTTACTGTTGCGGCGCAAAAGATCGCACCTACCACGGCGGCGGGAAGGACGCCACGCTTGAAATCAGGGGCCTGCAGCTTCTTCTTCATGATCTACTCCTTAAGTAGAGTTAGTCTTGGTTATCAAATCGGGCCGCCGCAAGGCAATTGGTCGCGCCTGCACGGTTGGCCCGTCACTCACTGGTACGGTTTGTGACCATCGTTGGATGCAAAAAATTCCACTTCAATTCACTTCGATGACCCGGCGAGCGCGTCGTGCACGCTGGCGATCTGTTCATCCACCGATACCAGTAGCTCTCCGGTGATTTCCAGATTGCGGTCCTCGTAAGTGTCTATGTCGGCGTGCTCGCGTGTCCATTGCGTGACAACCTTGTCGCGTTGATCCAACAAAGCCGCGATTTGCGGCTCGAACAGGATGAACATGGCCGTAATCCAGCGATTCACCGGCCACGACGGATAGGCGTGATCGATGTCGAAGCGGCCGATCATATCGATGACGTCTTTGGCCGTATACCAGGTCTCACCCGTAACCCAGCGGTTGACGGCAAACAGTCCGATCGGGAAGCCGTGACGGTCCATCGAGATCGCAACCAGGTGCGAGAGCGCGTCTTCGCCAGCCGGCCATTCGACGTCGCCGTCGTATGGTACAGGGGTTGCGCTCTCAGGCATCCCTTTTTGGCGCAAAAAAGTGTGGAAATGGCCGTGTTCGCCATCGATCCCGCGGTGATTGTGATAATAGTATTGCGCGTGCGTTTCCGGGTCGTAGACATCGCCGGCCGGATAGTGGTTGTTTTGGTAGAACGTGCCCTGACCCTTCAGGCACTCGCCGACGATATTCATGCCGCCTTTTTTGAGCACGCGATAGCATTCGTCGATCTCCGCGCCGGCGTTTTGCATGCGCTCGAGCTGCGCGCGCGGCAACGCTTCGAATGGATGAATGTCGAGCTGTGTTGCTGTTTGGCTCATTCGCGTACCAGTCTGAAGCCGATGAGGATATGTTTGAGTTCTACGGGTCGTGTGTGACGCGCCGCGGGGCGGCATACGCCGCAGCCCTTATCATCCCACGAACCGCCTTTGACAACAGCTCGCCCGGGTGCGTTCGATGTCGATGTCCACTCGAACACCTGGCCCGCGGCATCCTGCAAGCCGAATGGACTGGCCCCGGCGGGGAAACTGCCAACCGGCATCGTATCGAAAGGCCCCGCGTCGTGGCTGTTCAGGCGGTCCGCCATGAACTCATCGCCCCAGGGAAAGCGCCGGCCATCTTTGCCACGCGCCGCTTTTTCCCACTCCAGCTCGCTCGGCAAACGCCAGACCGCGCCAGTCGTGCGCGACAACCAGGCGGCATAAGCCTGGGCGTCCGCATGGGAAACCAGCACCACCGGGTGATCCGAGCGGCCACCGGGCGGGCGTTTGTCCTTCCAGGCAAAACGGCGCGTGCGCGCAAACGGATGCGCGAGCCGGTATGACTTCCACGTTATCTCGCCTACGCCAGGAGCGCGATGACCGGTCGCGCTGACGAATTCGGCGTATTGCGCATTCGTGACAGGCGTTTGGGCGATAGCAAAGGCCCCTGTGTGTGCAGCGGCGCGTTCGCGCTCGCGTGAGTACCAGCGTTGTTCGCGGGTTCTGCTGTGCTGGTACGCGGCCTCATCGAGCTGGTACGCGGCCTCGCGCTCGGCTTCATCGGAACCCGCGATGAAAGGTCCCGCAGGAATTTCCATGATAGCGGGCGCAACGCCGTGGTTCAAAGGCTGGCGGCTGGTGTGGATGTAGAATCCCGCGTTTTCCGCGTCCGCCAGGGCCCGCTGGTATAAGCGCCGCTGCTTTTCCGGAAGTTCTTTTTTGAGCCAGGCTTGAAAGAATTCCCGGTAAAACGCCTCGGGTTCGATACGCACCCGAAACGCCAGGCTGACCGCATCGTCGGCAAGCGGGGCGTCGTACTCCAGACCCGCCTCACCATCCGGTGGAATGCGGGTGTCGAAGCGCTCTTCGCGCAGATTGAGCGTGACCTTTCTGCCGATGACGAGCTCGCTTCGGGTGTGGTCGATAGCCTGGCCAGTGGCGTTTTCCTGATAAATTTCGGCGATCACAGCGGGCGTTACGTATGTGGGAAAGTAGTGGCCCGCGCCGGTGTTGTGGATGCGAAGCCGCGCGCGGGCCCTGCCCGCCTGAACTGTGAGCAAGCTGGCGTCGATGCTCACGGCCCCCGCGGTCATCTCACGATCATGGATGCCACGCCATTCGTGCCGCCGGCCCGGCATGTGACAGCTCTGGCATGTCACACCGTCTTTCGCGTAGCGGCTTTCCGCCCATTCCGCGTGCGTGTTTTCCAGCAGTTTGCCGTTGAGCGCGAAGCCGTCTCTATCGAATTGATGGCAGGCCGCACAGAAACGGGAGTCCTCGAATGCGGCGTTCGCTACAAAGCCGCGGTGTGGCAGTGAATCCATCCGCGCTGCCGCCCGGCCCCCGCGCGGCGGCGGACCATACCACTGACCGCTGCGTACGTGGCAGGCCGCGCACACCAGGCCCTGCATGTGCAACGCACCGTCGTCTTTGCCTGCCAGAGCGGTAGCGAGATGATCCGCCTGCTCGGCCAGCGGCGCATGGCAGCGCAGACACGCTTGATGCGCGTCACTGGAGTCGGGCGCCAGGCCCACGAGTTGACCATACACGCCCGGCCCCATAGCGACGCTGTGACGGCTGTTGCGCCAGTCTTCGAACTGGACGGGATGACAGCGGCCGCACTGTTCAGGATGCAGGGAGGCGATGACGGCTTGTGGCAGGCCCTGGTGTGGCAATGGCCGATCCCAGTACCATTGCAAAAAATGCTCGATCGCGTCGCCACCCGGCGGCTCGTTCGCAAGGCTCGCATGGCTGCCGAGCAGCACCGCAACGAGCAAAAGAAAAGAGAGGAGGCAATGCCTCCTCTGCGTGAGAACGCTACCCATACGCGATAGCGTTTAACTGTGCGGTGTTGCTAACCCGATGTTTTTGGTGCGCAGGGGTTGCACGGATTACAGGGATTGCACGGGTTGCAGGGATTCTTGGCCGCGCACGGGTTGCAGGGGTTGCACGGATTGGCAGCCGCGCAGGGATTACACGGATTGCAGGGGTTTGCCGCCGCACAGGGGTTACATGGATTGCATGGGTTACACGGATTCGCCGAGACCTTAACCTTGCTCGCGTCGAAATTCTTTTGCAACTCGAGGGTATACGCGGTTAGCGCTGCAAGCTGCGTGGAGTCCCAGGGCAGGGCTTTGGCCTGCATGGGCGCGAGCATGCAGAACTGAACCATTTCTTCGGCTGAGACCTTGTCGACCCCAGCCTGCTGCGCGGGCATCGCAACCTTGTGCGGATAGGGCTGCGCAAACGTGGCGTTGAGATTGCCGTTGTTCGCATGGCACACGCCGCACGCCAGCCCGTTGCTGCTCAGTGATTTGTCTTCCCACAAGGCCTTGCCTTCCGCCGCGCTGGCGGTGGCAGCCTGCGTGCCTGCAGGTCTTACGAACTGGCCGGCGCTGATCTTCGCGCCGCCGCAAGGATTGCATGGGTTGCACGGGTTTGCGGCCGCGCAGGGATTGCATGGGTTGCACGGGTTTGCCGCCGCGCAGGGATTACACGGATTGCATGGGTTCGCCGCCGCACAAGGGTTACAGGGGTTGCACGGGTTGCAGGGGTTGCACGGATTTGCGGCCGCACAAGGATTACATGGATTGCAGGGGTTACACGGGTTCGCCGCTTGCGCAACGGTGATATTCTGCTGGTCGCGCGCGGTGTTATCCGCGCAAGCCGGCGCGATCACAGTTGCGGCGCCCAGCATAGCGCCGAACATCGCCACATAAAGGGTATTGCGCTTGAACTCGGGCGCTTGCGGGTTGTTGTTCATCAGTTCTCCTTCGCTTCCAGGTGTAGTAGTAATTTTGCCACTGGCTCGGGCGGCCGCTGAGGCATGCGAGCGCGCACCGGCCACCAAACGGCGGTTTTTCGACGTAGGTTAGACTCGCCGGCTCGGTGTTTTATTCCATCGACAAGCGGCTACCGAAACACCATGCTGACAGCCTATTATTGGCATATGCGCCGGTTGGTCCTCGCTTTTTTCCTGGCCTTGGCCGTGCCGCCGGACGAGTCCGCTGCTGAGCCGCTGGAACTGCTGGCGCAGCCCGGACCGTGGGCGGGAATTTCCTCTTTGATCGGCTATCGCGGGCGGGTGTGGTTCGCCAACAGCGTCAAATTTGTGAATCACAACTCCGCCGATCTCCACAGCTACGATCCCCGTAGCGGCAAAACCCGGTATGAACGTCATCTGTTCAGCCCGGACGCCGGCGACCCTGTCGTCGCTGACGGTTTGTTGTACTGGCCGTTCGAGGACGGCCGCTTCAGCACCGGGCGGGGCGAGTATGCGGTCACCAATGGCGACCACTGGCGCTGGAACACGCTGCGCAAGGGTCAGGCTTATCACGTGCACGCGATTGCCGCGCTCGGGCGTGATCTTTACGCCGCACAGTCGGCGTGGCGCGCCACGGTGCAGCGCTACCACCATGAGACTGCAACGTGGGACGTTGTTTATGAACACGAGACACCGAGCGGACTGGTCAGCCGCCTCACCAGCCTCGCCGCATTGGGTGATGCGCTCTACGCCGGACTCACCAGCCGCAGGCAAGCCGGAGCGAAGCTTTTCAGACTGCAGGCCGGGACCGTCATGCCCGTTGCGGGCTGGCCCAACGGCCAGCGCACCATCGCGCTCGAGGCGCATGCAGATTGGTTGTATGCGGTAAACATCGACCGGGGCAAACGCTCGGTATGGAGAACGGATGGCCTGCGCGTGCAACAGGTGGACGCGCTTGCCGGGCGCAACATCCGCGCCTTTGCGTCAGGCCCCGACGCACTGTTCGCGGTGTCGGCGGGTAAAGGCGCCGGTCGTTTGTGGCGAAGTCCGCACGGTCTGCGGTGGGGCGAAGTGCAACACTTCAGCAACGCCGAGCCGCTCGATGTGTTTGTCCACGCAGGACATCCTTATGTCGGCACACAGGGCCCTGGGGAAAAAGGAGGCCTGTGGGGACCGAGCGCGCCCGCGCCGGCGGCGCCCTTATCTCCGCAAGCGCCATTGCCGTCACCGTCCGTTGTCAGCGTCGAGGACGCGGATGCGATGTGGGCCGAACTCGACGCGGTGCTGGACTCCGGCAGCGACTTTGGAGCCTACCGCGAGCAGTTGCATGAGCTGCTGCAGCCGCTGGCGCTGAGTCGCCGTCCGGAAATCGGCCATGAATTGGCGCGGCGGCTCGAGCAGCGTGCACCCGCAGGGGAGGTGTCGGTCTTCACTGGCCGCATGCCGCTGGCCAGATTGAAACGCTGGATGTTGTTGTGGGGGATGGGTTTGAACGGCCACGGCCGCGTGCCGGTCGAGTTTCTCGCAGAGGCGTGGGACAAGCCGGCAAACCCGGCGGAGAAGTACTTCAATGTCGTGCCCGCTGCGGTCTGGGTAGCCGCCGAACTTCGGCAGGATGATTGCCGAACCATCGATGCCCTGATCGGTCGTCTCGGTCGAACAGCAGATCCTGAGTGGCTCGATGGCGATTTGATCGGGGCGCTGACCGCGCTCACGGGCCAACGTTTTGCTTACGACACGGCGCAGTGGCGGGCGTGGTGGAAAACGGCAGCCGCAGCCTACGGCGAGCCCATGATTCGAATTCCCGCGGGCGAGCTATTGATGGGGACAAACGATGGCGAGGCCGCCGAAGCGCCGCCTCACAAAGTCACGTTGTCGAGTTTTCTCATCGATCGTTTCGAGGTCACTAACGCCGCGTTCGAGACGTTCGTGCAGGCCACCGGCCACGTGACCGATGCGGAACGAAACGACAAAGGCTGGCACTGGGAGGGCGAATGGGCCACCGTAGCCGGCGCCGACTGGCGGCACCCTCGCGGACCGGAATCGACGATCGACGCGCTCGCCGAGCATCCGGTTGTGCAGGTGAGCTGGAACGACGCGCGCGCGTTTTGCGCGTGGCGTAACAAGCGGCTGCCGACGGAAGCGCAATGGGAGCGCGCCGCGCGCGGCGGGGGCGACAGACGCTATGCCTGGGGCAACGCGCTGCCGGCGATCGCGGAAACCTACCGTGCATCCTATGGCGCCGACGAATGTTGTGCCCCGGACGAAGCCGATGGGTATCGCTACACCGCGCCGAGCGGCAGTTTCCCGGGTGGCGCCTCGCCTTTTGGCGTAGAGGACATAACCGGTAACGTCTGGGAGTGGGTGGAAGACAGTTTTGATCCGGCGTACTACCAGTCATCGCCACAGGCCGATCCCGTCAATACGGCGCAAACCAAACGCAAGGTCATCCGCGGCGGTGGTTGGGGGAACAACCCCTGGGGACTGCGAGCGACCCTGCGGCACGCCAATCCGCCCGACGTCGGGTTGTCGATGGTGGGGTTCAGGTGTGCGCGAATCAATGGGGTCAGACTCGATTGATCTGAGAATTGGCCGTGTCCGCAAGCGCCTGAAAAGGGGTTACTTCTTTCTGCTCAATGACCCTTTGATCAATTTCAGTGTTTCCCCGTCGCGGATACGCGAGAATTCAAGCTGGAGTCCATCCGCTGTCCGCGTGCGGTCATAGACCTGCATCTCGTAGCCGCCCTCGTCCGTTATGATCAGCGCGAAAACGCTCAGGGTGTCGCCGGCCACCCGCGCCCACACATACGGATCTCCCTTGAGAGGATCGAGTGGTTCCGCGCCGCCGAAGACGTTGGTCTTCATTGCCGATGAATAGATGCCGCCGCGCGGGGTCGGCAGGAAATCTATGGCGTAGCTTTTCTTTTTGGCTCTGCCGTCGGGTTTCGTGGTGATCGTCGTCCAGCGCACCGTGAAGCCGTTGTCCTTACGCTCGATGGTGACGCCCAGATCGCGTTTGTCGAGTTCGTCATCATTGGAGATCGTTTCGCCGGCGTACTCGCCGATGAAGGGTTCGATTTGATCGGCCGTGGCCGCGCCATGAACGATCGCAATCAGCAGCATCAGCATCGATAAAGCGGGTTTCATGCTCTTTGATTTCCTCTGTGAGTTGGCTGCGTTTGTTTGCTGAGGATACCTGGCGTTGTCAGTCCTGACGTGATCGGAAGGATCCATCGGGGAAACTAAGGGCTCTGCCAGAAATAACTTCACACTTCTCGGCGGTCGCTCCTGCGCGTCCTGCGCCCGCGACACTTGCACATCCCTGTGCGGCGTCTATCCATCCCGCGTGGCGGCGTTGGTTCGGCAGTTAAATAGCCGGCTATTCGCCTGCCTCGCGCCTTGCCACACGGGCGCCTCGCCCGCATTTCTCCCCACGGGGCGAGATGATCGCGCAGAGATTTTATTTCCCAAGGCATTTTCTTCAGGAGCGGAATACAGGTCGTATTTCCGAGAAGAAGAAAATGCGTTGTGGAATCAAAGATCAAGCGAGGGCTCGTCATCGTGGTGAGATATGCGGGCTAGGCCTAAGAAATGCAAACTTATTTCTGGCAGAACCCTAACCTCTTGCCGGGCCGCGGGCAACCGCGTAGCAGCGGTCCTGCCGTCATAATTCGTCAGAATTGATCCGAACTCCGGCCGATTTCTTCCCGAGGCTCGCCACCAGCCCCTGGTGTAATACGCGGCATGCACGGCATTTGTGCATAACGCCTAGTCCTCACAACAGGAGCAAGATTATGAACAAGGGCATAGTTGGTTTTCTCACATTGCTGCTGGCGAGCCCGGTGCTGCTGGCGCAGCCCGCTGGCCACGGACAACCGCAAGCCACAGCACAGATCGATGACCCCACGCAGGAGGTACGGTTCGAGCCGGACGCCGAGGCGATTCAGTTAGTGCAGCACTATTACTTCGACGGCGCCGGTACTGCGCCGGTGATGGTCGAGCTGAAGTTTTGCGAAGACGTGTACAAGGAAGGGGGCGAAAGAAACAACTGCAAGAATCCACTCGACAAGGATGAACTGACCGCTGGCGAGCCTTTCTACGTATGGATGAATCTGCTGGTGCCGAGAGGCGAGGGCGGAGACGGCGCGAAAGTGCTGGTCCAATTCAATCACAAGGGCGTGACCCGCACCGCACGCACGCTGTTGGTCAACACCGCGCTGCGTTACCGCACGTGGACGAAGGTGAGAGTGAACGACACCGGCGAATGGCAGATGCCCGTGTTTGTCGAAAACAGCGATGGCATTCAGCAGTTGAAGGATGTGACCTTTAACGTCGGCACCCCGAAGCTCGCGAGCAACTAGCCGACCCGACACAATCCCTGCAGCACTCCTCCCCCATTGCCCCTCCCTTGCGGAGGGGCTTCTTTGGGCACAGGACAGTCTTCAGTCCTCAGTTCCCGCCGGCCTGTATACCATCCTTGGCCGCGCGCTCCGCGAGCACCGTGTCCATCCAATCCGGGTCCATCTCCGGCACGGAAGAGAGCAAAAGATCGGTGTACTCGTGATGGGGTGGAGAAAAAATTTCCTCCTTCGGGCCTTGCTCGACTATCCGTCCTTGCAGCATCACGATCACCTCGTCGGAGATCGCCCGCACCGTTGCCAGGTCGTGAGTGATGAACATATAAGCAAGATTGAGCTCCTGCTGCAGACGGTCGAGTAGCTTGAGGATACCTTCGGCAACCAATTGGTCGAGGGCGGAGGTGACCTCGTCGCAGATGATGAACTTGGGCTCTGCGGCCAGCGCCCTGGCGATGCAGATGCGCTGTTTTTGGCCGCCGGAAAGTTCGCTCGGAAACCGGTCGATAAACTGATCGGGATCGAGCTCGATCATGATCAGCAGGTCACGGATACGTTGCTCGCGCTCAGCGCCGTTCAGGTTCAGATAAAACGAGAGCGGGCGGCCGATAATATCGCGAATCCGATGACGGGGATTGACCGCCGTGTCCGGCATCTGGTAAATCATCTGGGCCTGACGCAGCTGATCCTTCGTGCGTTTGCGGTAATCCCCGGGCAACGGCTTGCCGTCGAAGTACACCTGCCCCTGCCTGGGTGGCAGCAAGCCGGTGATAACCCTCGCAGCAGTGCTCTTGCCGCTACCGGATTCTCCGACCACGGCTACGGTATAGCCACGGTGAATTTCGAAGCTGATGTCGTGCAGGACAGGGACCACGCCGTATGACGCGGAGACATGGTCGACCTTGACCAGGGGCACCTGCTCTTTGGCGGGAGCGTCGTCCTCCTTACGGAACGTTCGGACCGCCCATAAGGACTTGGTATAGTCTTGTTGTGGGTTTGACAGCATACGCCGTGTATCTGCTTCCTCCACCAACTCGCCATAGCGCAGCACCATGATCTTGTCCGCCATCTGCGCAACGACGGCCAAATCGTGCGTTATGTAGATCGCCGCGGAGTTGAATTGCTCGACAATGTTGCGAATCGTGACCAGCACTTCGATTTGGGTAGTGACGTCGAGCGCCGTTGTCGGCTCGTCGAAGATGATCAAGTCCGGACGGCAGGCCATAGCCATGGCCGTCATGGCGCGCTGCAGCTGACCGCCCGAGACCTGGTGTGGATAGCGAAACCCGATCTGATCGGGATCGGGCATCTGCAAGCGGCCGTAAAGGTCCCTGGCGTCGGCGTATGCTTCGGCCTTCGCGCCCTTGCCATGCTCCACTACGATCTCGGAAAACTGATCGATGAGCTTGTGGGCAGGATTAAACGACGCGGCTGCGCTCTGCGCGACGTAGGCGATACGTACCCCACGAAGTTCCTGTTTTTCCTTTTCAGAAGCCTTTGTCAGATCGATTCCGTCGAACACGATCGAGCCGCCTGAAATGCGGCACCCCGGTTTGGCGTAACCCATGGCCGCGACACCGATGGTGGATTTACCGGCGCCGGACTCACCTATCAATCCCAGCACCTCGCCACGGCTCAGGGTGACATCGACGCCCTTGACGATCTCGTGCCACTCCTCATCCCGGAATCCGTCGATGCGCAGATCGCGCATCTCGAGGAGCACTTCACCGCTACTGTCAGTGCTCATCTTTCAGCCCACTGGTCTTGTGGAGGAACCAGTCCACCACGAAGTTAACGCCAACAGTCAGCAGTGCGATCGCGCCTGCCGGCAGCAAGGGGGTGATATCGCCATACGTAATCAAGGTGGCGTTGTCTCGCACCATGGACCCCCAGTCGGCAGTTGGCGGTTGGATGCCCAAGCCCAGGAAGCTCAAAGCGCTGATCAGCAGGAACACAAAACAGAAGCGCAAGCCAAACTCCGCCGCGAGTGGCGGCAGAATATTCGGCAGAATCTCCCTGAGCGTTATCCAGCCGATGCCTTCGCCTCTGAGTCGCGCTGCCTCGACAAAGTCCATGACTACCACGTTCATGCTGACCGCCCGCGACAGCCGGAAGACGCGGGTCGAATCGAGCACCGCAATGATAACGACCAGGTTGAAGATGGATGTGCCGAAAATTGTAAGCAGCAATAGAGCAAAGATGAGTTGCGGGATCGCCATCACGATATCGACCACGCGGCTGAAGAGTTGATCGAGCCATCCGCCCAGGGTCGCTGCCATGATGCCGCCGATGCCGCCGATCAAAAACGCTAAAGCTGTGGTGACAAAGGCAATCCCGACGGTATTCCTGGCGCCGTAGAGAAGCCGGGTAAGCATATCGCGGCCAAGGTTATCCGTACCAAAGGGATGTTCCTCGCTCCACACATCGTACTCCGGACCGACGACTTCGGATTCGCCGAAGGGCGTAAGCACCGGCGCAAAAAATGCGACGAAAACGTAGACGACAATAACCAGCAGGCCGAATTTCGCGCTCAGTGGCGCCCGCTTCAGCTCGCGCCAGGCGTCCGCCCATCTGCGATCCCGCGGCGGCGGCGGCGCGACGGCGTCGGTGGATTGTCCGAGGGTGCTGTTCTGGTCGGTCATCTTGGATGCAGTAACCTCGGGTTGGTCAGGATCGACAGAATATCGGCCGTCAGATTCAACAGGACATAAGTCGCCGCGAAGATCAGACTGCAGGCCTGGACCACCGGAATATCCCGGGTCCTGACCGAATCCACAATCAACTGGCCCAGACCGGGGTAAACGAACACCACCTCAACGATGACCACGCCGACGATCAGGTAGGCGAGGTTCAGCACGATGACGGTGATGATCGGCGCCCAGGCATTGGGCAAGGCGTGGTGGACAATAACGCGCGCGCGCGAAAGCCCTTTCAAGTTGGCCATCTCGATATACGAACTGGCCAACAGATTGATAATGGCGGCGCGCGTCATACGCATCATTTGCGCTACCACTACCAGGGTCAATGTCATCGCCGGTAGAAAGCACCGATAAGCCCGCTCCCAGAACGGCGTTTCCGGGCCGACGTTCGCCAGACTGGGAAACCACCCGAAAGTCACCGCGAGAAACAGGATCAGAATGTAGGCGACAAAGAACTCGGGGAAGGAAACTGCCGACAAGGCGACCACGTTTACCGCGCGGTCATAAAGGCTGTTACGGTAAAGTGCTGCTAAAACACCCAACACCAACGCCAGCGGGATGGAGATAACCGCGGCCATCAGCGCGAGAAACACGGTATTCGCCAAACGCACGCCGATCAGCTCGGATATCTCCCGGTTGTTTGCTATGGAGACACCGAAATCGCCTTGAAGAATACCGCCGAGCCACCTGACGTAGCGCTCATGGGGCGGCAGGTCCAGGCCCATGCGGCGTTCCAAAGCGGCAACGGTCTCTGGCGTTGCCGCCTGACCCAGGATGGCCTCCGCCGCGTTTCCTGGCAGGGCCTCAACGCCGAGAAAGATGATCAGCGATACGACGAACAGGGTGAGGAGGCCCAGCCCCAGACGCTGGGCCACCATCTTTATTATTTTATGCACGGGGGCTGGCCGTACGTTTTATGCGAACCACCAACGCTCAGCGTATTTGTGACCGTCGTTGGCCCAGTTGTTGGCCATCTGTTCGTCGTGCGTGACTTTGTTGCCGATGGCGTGAATGTAGTTGTTGAACAATGGCACCATTACGCCGCCTTCGTCGCTGACCAACCGTTGCATTTCAACATACATGTCACCGCGTTTGGCCTCGTCCAGCTCGGAACGCGCAGCGATAAGGAGCTTGTTGAACTCGGCATGCTTCCAGGAGGAGTCGTTCCACTCGGCGCCCTCGGCATACGCGGTGGAAAACATCCAGTCTTCGGTTGGGCGGCCGCCCCAATAGCACATGCACCAACCGCGATTGTCCGTATTCCACACGTTCGACCAGTAGCCGTCATTCGGCTCACGGACCACATTAATAGTAATGCCGGCCTTGGCTGCATGCTCCTTGAACAACACGGCGGCGTCCACCGCCCCGCCGAAGGCCGCGTCGGCAGCGCTCAGGTCGACTGAAAACTCGGACAATCCGGCTTCCTTCAGGTAAAACTTGGACTTGTCCGGGTCGTAACTCTTCTGCGGCAGATCCGCGGCATGGTAACGGTTGGCCTTGCCGATTGGATGATCGTTGCCGATATACCCGTGGCCACGCAGGATGGTCTGCAGCAGGGCGTCGCGATCCAATGCGTATTTGAGCGCCAGCCTGATGTTGTTGTCGTCGAACGGCTTCAGGTTGGTGCGCATGGGTATCGAGTAGTGCCCATTACCGCTGGTCTCCTCGATCTTTACGTTCTTGTTACGTTCCAGCAAGTGGACCGTTTTGACGTCCACGCGATCCATCATATGGATCTCGCCGGTGGTCAAGGCATTGGTTCGCGCCGCCACGTCACCGATGGTAATCATCTCGACCTGGTCAAAATGGGCGCGATCGGACTTGAAGTAATTCGCATGGCGTTTGTAGGTCATCCGCACGCCGGGCTCATTGGCCTGCATCGCGTATGGCCCGGTGCCGACTCCGGACTGCCAGTCAACCCCATCGTCTTTTGCCTGCATGATCGGCAAGTGATAGTCGCTCACCAGGTACGGGAAATCGGCGTTACCGTCCTTCAGGGTGACAGCAACGTTGTCACCATCAGCCTTGATATCGACGATCGGGTCGACGATCGGCTTTGCCGCTGAGCCGGACTCTTCGCCGCGATGGTGGTTTATCGACGCGACTACGTCAGCGGGGCTCATGGTCTTGCCGTTGTGAAATTCGACGCCTTTGCGAACCTTGAAAGTCCAGGTCTTCGCGTCGCTGGATGCCTCCCATTCTTCGGCCAGCTCACCCACCAGCTCCCCGTTGTTGCTGATCTCGGTGAGATAATTGAATCGGGTGAACGCCGAACCGATCATGAAGTCGTTTTCGTAGGTACCGGGGTCCAACGAATCTGTGGTCGAGCCATGGCCGAGTCCGACAACAAATTTTCCACCTTTCTTGGCAGCCTGGGCTGATCCACTGTACAACGCGCCGGGCGCTGCGGCGGCGACGCCGATAGCCGCTGTGCGCCGCAGGAACTCGCGGCGGCTGATCCTGCCTTGTGACAAAAGCTTTTCGAGTTGTTTGAGCTCTGACATATCGATTCCTCCATCCTAAACCTGATTTCAAGTTGGTTTTCCAACCAATAGAGCGCAGTCTTACGCTTGTCGCAATAATGCGCCAAAGAACTGGCCCAGCACAAGGCTGGCCAGCGGGATGTCGTTTTTTACAAAAAAGTGGTCGCTATCTCCTGGAGCGTCGCTCCACGGCAGTGATTCAGTCCTTCTCGCGCAGCGTTTGCAACTCCGCTTCTGCGGCCTCCACCACTTGTCTGAGGCTGGTGATATCGGCTGCCGAAGTCTGTAGTTGGTCGCGCGCGTCGAGCAAGGCTTCTTTCAGTTGCGCGGCGGTCGTTTGCGTGGAGTTAAAGGTGTCTTTTGCAGTGCGCAGTTCCGCCTGCAATTTCTGGTATCGCTCCTGCAGTTCTGCAAGTTCGTCCAGCGCGGCGTCGCACCCCTGCCGCAAAACAGGGATTTGTTCCAGCTCGGTTCCGGCAGCGGCCAGGGTCCTGCTCAATTCCGCCTTCTCGGCCAGGAGCCGCTGGACGTCGTTGGTGAGCCGCTGATGCTCTTTGCGGAGTAGCTCGTTCGGGGTCGCCAGGCGCTGCTGCTCTGCGCTCGGCCAGCATCCGCTCAGGAGCAGCCCCGCAACTGAAAGGCCTATTGCGATTGTCTTGGTCATGGGCGCCTCCGCAATCTTTGTTCGGATCCTTCCTGTCGATAAAATACTACCGTTTGGCGGGCTTGCCAATCGGCTGGGAGGGCCTGCACATTGCACCCGGACTACTTCGGGCATCTTGCCTTTGGCGGTAGCGGGCCGGCCTTGACGTCTTCGAGAAAGAGGTTCGGGGGATCTACCCAAGGAAAAGTAGTCATCTATCAACGGCCCATCGTGCTGGCGGTTTTTGCGGCCAGACGGCGAAATTTCGGCGCGGATGGACCGGGTGCCCGCCGTCAATGCGAACCGAGCATTTCACTCAACAGCGCCGCGCGTAGGTCCGATTCCGTCTGGCCG
>JBPCXK010000450.1:0-2776 GCA_051008635.1 Gammaproteobacteria bacterium | reverse complement strand
GCACAACGCCCGCTGGCTGGAGTCGTTCGCGAAAGCCGTCAGCGAATTTCCCGAAGTCGTTGAGCTGTACCGCATGAGTGGCGACATCGATTATCTCATGCGTGTGGTCGTACCTGACATCGCAGCCTACGATGCGTTCTACAAACGGCTGATCGAACACATCGACATATCCGACGTCAGCTCGAGCTTTGCGATGGAACGAATCAAGTATACGACCGTGCTGCCGCTCGATTACGCCTGAGGTGAGCTACTTCTTCACCACCTTGATCGCGATGCTGTAACGCACCATCGTGCAACTCCGCGACGGCGTACGTGAAACGTGTGGGATGCGGCTGTCGAAAACCGTGATGCGGCCTGGTCGTGGGTACACCGATTTCACGATGTCATCGCGTTCGGCGGTCATGAACACCGTCTCCCCCGCCCAATCGTGATGCCACTGCGCGTTGGCGTAGTAAAGAATGGTGTAATGGCCCTCGGGATCTCTTTTGTCCGGCGGGATGTCGGTGTGCACCGTGGGACAATCGCCAAAGTTATTGGCGTTGATCATCATGTGATAAATGCGGTACTGCTGCTTTGTCAGATTTTCGTCGACAATCAGCCACAGCTTCTTGAAGGGCTCGACCGCATTCAGAACATCGGAATCGATCGAGGCCATCCAGAAACCGAAATCGTCGTCCGGGTTTGATTTTCCGCCGAACCGGTACGCCGACGGCGTGTGGACGCTGACGAACAATTCCTCCATCAGTCCGGGCGGCACCAGGCCGTCGATGGACTCGATCATCATCGGCTTCAGCATAGGTGATACCGGTCGCTTAAGTGCTTGTTTCGTAACATCCTACAAGGACACAACCCGAACTAAAAGAAATCAACGCAAAGGCGCGGAGACGCAGAGGTCAAGGATTGAAGCTAAGAATTTCCTCTGCGCCTCTGCGTTCTTTTTCCTGGCGCATAGTTGCTATCGCGAAAATCAGATTTGGCAGCGCCTTGAGATCAGCTCGCCGGCGACCTGCCAATCGCCGGAGCGGCTGCATAGTGGGAGCAGCCCGCGGCGATCTTTGACTTTGGCGATCATATATGGCAGTACTTTCTGTAGATACGGAAATTCTGAGCCGGTCAACTGCCGCCCAAAGCTTCCATGAGCCGCGCAATGAATTCATGCTGCCGCCACTGTTTGCCGAATGGATCGACACCGGTGCGCACAACTACCAAATCCTCGCTGGGAACTACTGTAACGAGCTGCCCCTTGTTACCCGCACTGGTGTACGTACCCGGCGGCACGCCCGGGTGCTGATCGAGGAGCCAGAATTGAGCAGCATAACCGCTTTCGCCGGCGCGCGGCGGCTTTGCCTGTGCAGCGGTCGTCAGAAACTCTACCCAGCCTTCGGGGAGCACGCGCTCACCTTGCCAAACTCCGTCGTTCGCCAGCAACAGGCCAAAGCGGGCGAGGTCGCGCGCCGTCGTATACACCTGGCTCGAGCCGACGAAATTGCCAAGGTGATCGATTTCCATGCGCGTGTGGTACATGCCGATACGGTGCAGAAGGTTCTCGTAGGGAAAGCGCAGATACCGATCGTCGTTGGCAAGGCTGGCGCGCAAGCCACGCAGCAACAACAGTGTATCGTTGTTGGCATATTTCCAGCGCGCACCGGGCTCGACTTCCAGTGCGGTTTTGGTCGCCGCGCTGATGACATCCTGGCCGCCAAAATAGATTGCATTCGTGTTCGAGCCCTGGCTGTAGAGTCCACTCGACATCCAGAACAGATGCTTGTTGCTTATCGCTAACCGGGGATCACGGGCATATCCCCACTCCGGGATATTTGGCTTACCGTCGATATCGACAATTCCCTTCTCGACGGCGACTCCCATAATCGCCGCGGTGATGCTTTTCGCCGTCGACCAGGTACGATAGCCGCTGTGGACACCAAAACCCGGCCGGTAGCGCTCGGCGATCAGCCGCCCATCCTTGACGATCAGCACGCTGACCGTGATGAGCCCCTCGCCAAATCCACCCGCGAACGCGGCATCGACGACCGGCGTCAGTGCGTCGTATGTGCGGACAACACCATTTTGCGGCAGCTCTACCCTATCGCCGACAGGAAAGTCCTCACCGCCGACATCCGGTGTGGCCGGCAGGCTCACATAAGGCAGACGCGGTATGTCGTGCTCCGACCAGTGCGGCGGAAGCAGCGTGCAGCCCATGCTGTCACGGTAGACGGCAATCCGTGCATTGCCATCGAGGCCTCGTGCGCTGACACGTTGGCGCGCGGTATCGATCACCGGCGGCGGAAAACCAAACATGGCAGTCTCTGCGAGCTCGACCTTCAGGATGTCGTCGAGCGGCCTGCCAGCAAAGAAATGCGCGGAACAGGTAAACAGCGCGCGATAACCGGCGACGATCAGCGGTTCGGTTATCTCCGCCGCGCCTGCCGGACGCTCGTAAGGGACACCCACGGACCCGGCGTTTGTCGACGCCAGCGACGCCCAATACAGCAGCGCGACAAGACTCAAGAAACGCATCATCTGGCTAATGGTCGGGAAGTGCTCAAATGAATTGGTGCCCGGGGCCGGACTCGAACCGGCACAGGATTTCTCCCGAGGGATTTTAAGTCCGCCACACGCCGTTATTGACGCTTTTGGCTCGTCTTTGAATATGTCCTATTTTTACCTTATAATACAACACATTAGAGTTATTGCGAGTCGCGACGCGCTAAGTCCGACAGACTCCTAGTCGCGGTAGGAACGCCCCTCACGGGGCGCCCCCCGCACAGATCCGTAC
>JBPCXK010000449.1:0-6835 GCA_051008635.1 Gammaproteobacteria bacterium | reverse complement strand
GGGGAATCTCGTCTAAACTCAGAGGTCTGCGCCGCTTCTCACCGTATTCCGCGAGGAGCTTGCCGTCTCGGCTGAAAACCCTGAGTGGCGTTTGAAGTTTGATGTCTTTTAACGTGACAACGGGCGGCAAGCCGGGCGCCAGATACAGATAGACGCCGATAACGGCGATCCCGGCCGCAACGCCAGCACCGAGGCCGAGAATCACGCCTACCTTAAGCAGCGCCAGCAGCAGCGAACGAAAGCTCATCTGAGTACGGAAATTTGGATCGTCATGGAGGGCGAAATCAGTATAAAACAGCAATTTGCCCGCTTCGACAAGTTTTTTAATTTAAGCTAGTAATTTTATGGAGTTGGCGCTAGTATTTAATAAACTTTTACACCTATAACGCGTAAACGACGGTAAAACTGGAAAATAGGGCTAATGTTCGGTCGCAAATCGCAGCCGGTGGTCGGTATCGACATCAGTTCCACTTCGGTCAAGGTGCTGGAGTTGAGCAGCGCCGGGAGCAACTACAGGGTCGAGGCGTACGGCATAGAGCCGCTACCGCCCAATGCCGTGACCGAGAAGAACATCACCGACGTCGACGCCGTGGGCGAGACCATTCGTAAGGCCATGCGCCGCTCGGGGACCAAAAACAAAAGATGCGCGCTGGCGGTCGCCGGCTCGGCCGTCATCACGAAAGTCATCACCATGCCCGCCGCGCTGAACGACGAGGAGATGGAAAGCCAGATCCAGCTCGAGGCCGATCAGTACATTCCATACTCGCTCGAAGAGGTCAATCTCGACTTTGACGTGCTGGGCACAACCGACAGCAACCCCGATACCGTGGATGTGTTGTTGGCGGCATCGAGAAGCGAGAACGTGGAGATCCGCGTAGCCGCGGCGCAGACCGCGGGCCTGACGCCGGAAATCGTCGATATCGAGGCCTACGCGGTCGAGAACGCGCTGCAATTGCTGGTGAGCCAGATCCCGGGCGGCGGCGAAGGCCAAACTATCGCGGTGTTCGACATCGGCGCAACCATGACGAGCCTCGACGTTATGTCGGACCACCGTCTGGTCTACACGCGCGAGCAACCGTTCGGCGGCAAACAGTTGACGGAGGAGATCATGCGCCGGTACGGTCTTTCGTATGAAGAGGCCGGTCTCCACAAGAAAGAAGGTGGCCTGCCTGAGAACTACGTCCCGGATGTGCTGGAGCCTTTCAAGGAGACTATTGCGCAGCAGGTCAATCGCTTTTTACAGTTTTTCTATTCGGCCAGCCAGAACTCGACCGTCGACCACATTATTCTGGCTGGCGGTAGCGCTGCCACGCCAGGCATCGACGAGTTGATAGAGACCAAATTGCAGACCGACACTTCCATCGCCAATCCCTTTGCCAACATGAAAAAGCCGGCGCGTGGCGTGAATCAGCACCAGCTTTACGGCAACGCGCCATCGTTGCTCATCGCCACCGGATTAGCCCTGAGGAGCTTCAACTGACATGGCTCGTATCAATCTATTACCCTGGCGCGAAGAGCTGCGCAAGGATCGGCAGCGGCGGTTTTTGTCGAGCGCGGTACTGGCTCTGGTTCTCACCGGCGCCGGCGTTTTCGGGGTGCACACCTATTTCAACAAGGAGATCGCGCACCAGGAGCAGCGCAACGCCTTCCTCGATGACAAGATAAAGGAACTCGACATAAAGATTGCCGAGATTAAGGACCTCGAAACCAGGCGTAAGGCGCTGGAAGACCGGATGAAGGTTATCCGCGACCTGCAGGTCAAACGACCGCAGATCGTGTATCTGTTCGAGCAGCTCGTGCAAACCCTGCCCGACGGTACATACCTTACGTCCATGAGCCAGAAGGCGAACAATCTCGCCCTCGTCGGCAAGTCGGAATCGAACGCGCGCGTGTCGGCCTACATGCGCAACATCGAGGGTTCCGATTGGCTCGCCGACCCACGGCTGGATGTAATCGAGGCCAAGGAGATTCAGGGCGCGCGCATCAGCGACTTCAGGCTCAACGCCAAGCAGTCCGGCCCGAAGAAACCAGAGGCAGAGGGAGGTAGCTAGCAAATGACGCTTTCAGACCTTAACGACCTCGATTTATCGAACATCGGCACGGCGCCGCTGCCGATAAAGATACTGCTGATTCTGCTGCTGTGCGGCGCGCTTGCCTTTGCCGGCTATTGGTTCGACACCAAGAAGCAGGTGGCGCAATTGGAAGTTGTCCAGGCAGCTGAGAAAGAGCTCAAAGTCAAATTTGAATTACGGCAGAAAAAGGCCGCCAACCTCGAGGCGTACAAAGTACTGCTCGCGGAGATGGATCAGTCCTTCGGCACGATGCTGAAGCAGCTCCCAAGCAAAACCGAGATTCCAGGGTTGATTGTCGATATCTCGCAGACCGGGCTCGCAAGCGGTCTGGAGATCGATCTTTTCAAACCCGAGAATGAAGTGCAGAAGGATTTCTATGCCGAAAAGCCGATTCGCCTGAGGCTCAAAGGCCTCTATCACGACTTCGGATATTTCGCCAGCGGCATTGCGGCATTACCCCGTATCGTCACCCTGCACGACGTCACTCTTCGTCCCGGCAGCAGGGACAACCCGGTGATGACCATGGAAGCGACCGCCAGGACCTATCGTTATCTCGAAGAGGACGAGCAGGAGGGCGGCTGATGAACGGTCGAGCCGGTCGGCTAGCTGCTTTGCTGCCCGCGAGCGGATTTGCCAGGAATCTCAAAGCCAGCGCACCGCGGGCGGCGGTGCTCATGATCGTGGTCACCGGGCTCGGCGGTTGCGGCAACGACATGTCTGATCTGGAGCTGTATGTCGACGAAGTCATGACCCGCAAAGCGCCTAAAATCGAAGCGCCGCCCTTGATTGAGCCATACGTGGCGGTCGATTACACCACTGCCGACGCCCGCGACCCCTTCGACCCCAGCGTCATCGAAACGCCGGAGGAAGTCGAACGCACGCAGTCGAATTCCGGGGTACAACCGCCGACCGACCGTACGCCCGAATTCCTCGAGTCGTTTCCGCTGGACAGCCTGAGAATGGTGGGCACGCTCAGTCGGGGCCCGACACTGTGGGCGCTGGTCAAGACGCCCGATCAGACCATTCAACGCGTGGCTCAAGGCAACTACGTCGGTCAGAACTACGGCAAGATCACACAGGTTACCGAAGCGACTATCGATATTCTGGAGATCATACCTAACGGCTCGGGTGGATGGGAGGAGCGTCAGGGATCGATAGCATTGAGCGAACAACCATGAGGAACCGGACCATGAATAAGGTGTCGCGGCAGCATGAAAGTGTTGTTTGCAAGGCTAACGGAACCGGGGCCCGACGCAGCATCGGCGGATGGGGCGCCGGTGCGTTGACAGGTTTGGCGTTTATTCTGCTGAGTATCGGCACGGCGCTTGGCCAAAACGGCGTGGGCCTCCAGTCGATGTCTTTCTCTACTCTCCCCGGGGATCAGGTGCAGGTGTCCCTCAAGTTTTCGCGCACCCCGCCGGAGCCGCTGACGTTTACCATCGACAACCCGGCGCGGGTCGCGCTCGATTTCCCTAACACGAGCAACTTACTTGAAAAACGCTCACAAACTATCGGCATCGGAATTGCCAGGAGCGTGAACACCGCCGAAGCCAAGGGCCGCACACGAGTGGTGTTGAATCTCGACCGCCTGGTCGGCTACCAGACAGAGATCATCGGCAACGAGCTGTTGCTCACGCTCGGCAGCGGCGACGCGCGGCCAGTGCTCAGTACGCCTATGCCCACCACGGCGCCCGTCCAGGCTATTACCGCTGCCCCCGCGGGGGCAAATGCCATCGAAAGCATCGACTTTCGCCGCGGCCCCGCCGGCCAGGGCCGTGTGCTCGTCAGGCTGTCCAACCCCGGGGTACCGATCGATTTGCGCGAGCAGGGCGGCAACATCGTGGTGGATTTCGCCAACACCAACGTGCCAGCTGATCTGGCGCAGCGTCTCGATGTCACGGATTTTGCGACTTCGGTGGAAACCATCGAGACGTTCGTGCGAGGCAACAACACCAAGATGACGATCTCGGCCAAGGGTCGCTTCGAGCACCTGGCCTATCAATCCGATGACCTGTACACGGTCGAGATCCGCGAACGGCAACGCCAGCCTGCCCAGGCTGCTGCCCAGCCGAGGCAGAAAACATTCACTGGCGAGCGCTTGTCGCTGAATTTCCAGGACATCGAGGTCCGCTCTGTATTGCAGCTGATCGCCGACTTCACCGGCCTCAATGTCGTGGTCAGTGACACGGTCGGTGGCAGCTTGACTCTGCGGCTCAAGAACGTGCCCTGGGATCAGGCGCTCGATATTATTCTCAAGACCAAAGGCCTGGCGATGCGGCAGGTCGGTAATGTGATCCTGGTTGCCCCGAGCGAGGAGATCGCCGCGCGCGAAAAACTCGAGCTGGAGGCGCAGCAGCAGGTCGAGGAATTGGCGCCGCTGCGCTCCGAATTCGTGCAGATCAACTACGCCAAGGCCGCCGACATTGCCTCGCTGCTGAAGGCGCCGGAGAATTCACTGCTGTCGGAGCGCGGGAACGTTAGCATCGATACGCGCACGAACACGCTGTTGGTGCAGGATACGGTCAACAAGCTGAACGAAGTACGCGATCTGGTAGGTCGTCTCGACGTTCCCGTGCGTCAGGTGCTGATCGAGTCGCGCATCGTGATCGCCAATGACGATTTCCAGAAGGAGCTCGGCGCACGCTTTGGGCTCGCCAGCATCGACAACGATGCGCTAGCAGGTCTCGGAGGCGCCGACGATTTCCACCAGCTCAACGGCAGTCTGGAGGACAACGTCCGGCTGCGCGAGGATGGGGAAACCGAGCTCACGGAAAGGCTCAACGTGAACTTGCCGATCGCGGGCGCCGCCGGCAGCATCGGTCTGTCGCTCGCCAAGCTGCCTTTTGGCACGTTGATCGAGCTGGAACTGTCGGCCGCACAGGCCGAAAACAGGGCGCAGACCATTTCCAGCCCGCGCGTGATCACGTCCAATCAGACCACGGCGCGGATCGAGCAAGGCACGGAGATTCCCTTTCAGGAGGCTTCGTCCAGCGGCGCCACGTCGGTGTCGTTCAAGAAGGCAGTCTTGAGTCTGGAAGTAACGCCGCAGATTACCCCGGACGACCGGGTGTTTCTTGATATCAACGTCAGCAACGACACGGTCGGCGAGAACGTCCAGCAAACCGGCGGCGGCGTGGCCCCGAGTATCGACACGCGTGAGGTGGAAACCCGCGTGCTGGTGGACAACGGCCAGACTGTAGTGCTGGGCGGCATTCACGAGCAGCGCAGCAGTGAGGACGAGACCAAGGTGCCGTTCTTCGGCGACATTCCTTTGATCGGCCGTCTGTTCAAGACCACACGCTCGGAGGACGACAAGTCGGAACTGCTGATCTTCATCACGCCGAAGATCATCAATGAGGATTTGACGCTGGCGCGCTAGAGCCGGTTTTGCTGTCACTACAGCGAACCCTAAGGCGGTTCGCGGTGGTGACATGTATTCTCTGCGCAGCGACCTTGTCGTGACCAAAGCGGTCGACAACATTTTTCTCGTCGGCCCCATGGGTGCAGGCAAGAGTTCCATCGGCATGCGATTGGCCCGGCAACTGCGCTGGCCGTTTTGGGATACCGACAAGGAAATCGAACGCCGCACCGGCGTCGATATCAGCACCATATTCGAATACGAGGGTGAAGACGGCTTTCGCGACCGCGAGGCCCTGGTCATCGACGAGCTGACGCGCCAGCGTGGCATCGTGCTCGCCACCGGCGGTGGGGCCGTATTGCGGCGCAGCAATCGCGAACAACTGAGTACACGTGGCTTCGTGGTATATCTGCGTGTGTCCATCAAGCACCAACTGCGCCGTACAGCCCGTGACCGCAAACGGCCCATTTTGCAAACTGGTCCTCCCCGCGAGGTGCTGGAGTCACTCGCGCAGGCGCGTAATCCGTTTTACGAAGAAGTCGCGGACTACATCGTCGATACTGACCGCAACAGTATGACGTTGGTCATCAACACGATCGCGCGCGAAGCTTCAGGGGAGTCTGGCGGTGATTAATGGGCGATGGCTGCTACAATGCATGCATGGACGAGCTAACCGTTAATCTCGGTCAGCGTTCGTATCCGATTTACATCGGCCAGGGCCTGCTCGCCGGTCCCAATCCTCTGCGCCGACAGCTTGGCGGATCATCGGTGATGGTGATCACCAACACTACGATCGCACCACTGTACCTCGAGCGGCTCCACGCAAGCCTCGATGTCGCGCGCATCGGCGAGGTCATTCTGGCTGACGGGGAGCGTTACAAGACACTCGACGCGGTCAATGAGATCGTCACCCGACTGCTGGAACAGCGCTTCGACCGACACGTTACCCTGATCGCTCTCGGCGGTGGGGTAGTGGGTGACATCACCGGCTTCGCGGCGGCGTGCTACCAGCGTGGGGTGGATTTCGCGCAACTGCCGACCACACTGCTGGCGCAGGTCGACTCCTCGGTCGGCGGCAAGACCGGCGTCAATCATCCCGGCGGGAAAAACCTGGTTGGCGCCTTTCATCAGCCGAAGTTGGTGCTTATCGACACGGATACACTCGCGACTCTGCCCGATAGAGAACTGCGCGCCGGTCTGGCCGAAGTCATCAAGCACGGCGCGATCGCCGATCCGGACTATCTGCATTGGCTGGAAGGCAGCATGCCCGAACTGATCGGGCACGATCCGGCGGCACTGGCACATGCGATCGGGCGATCCTGCGAGATCAAAGCCGCTGTGGTTGCCGAGGACGAGAAAGAGCACGGCAGACGGGCGATACTCAACTTCGGGCATACGTTCGGAC
>JBPCXK010000448.1:0-6480 GCA_051008635.1 Gammaproteobacteria bacterium | reverse complement strand
GACGGCGCTGGCTTGATCTTTGATTCCACAACGCATTTTCTTCTTCTCGGAAATACGACCTGTATTCCGCTCCTTCAGAAAATGCCTTGTGAAATCAAATCTCTGCGCGATCATCTCGCCCCGTGGTGAGAAATGCGGGCTAGCGCTTGCGGTAAATACAGAACATCAATAGTTAAGGAGGGGAAATGGCGTCACTCAAAGCATTGGTCATCATGGTAATCTGGTCCGCCGTGGCCGCCTGGTTAATGAACATGATCGGCTTTGCCGAGCACTTCCGGGAACTCATCTGGGCGATCGGCGGCGGCATCGCGCTGCTCATCATTCTGTTGGTCAACGTGTGGATTTACTTTGTTGTGGCCAAGGACGAACCCTGGAAGTGGTTCAAGCAGTAATGTGAGCCGGAGCGATGCATGTCTGACGAGATCAAAACCACATCGGGGAACGTTGTCGGCCAATGGGATGGCCGCGACGTCAACGATCTCAGGAAAGAACTCGACCGCGTCAAGGTGGCGCTCAGGCAGGAAGGCTCGTCAGACAGGCTTACCAGGGACGGGATTCCGCACGCGGACCAGTTTCCGGATGACTTGAAAGCGTTCACGCCCTACATCTTGTGGGGATGTGATGTGAACGGAGTTTGTTTGGTCGGTTCAGGCGCAAACCGCACCGAGACTGTAGATGCGATCCGCGAGTTCTACGGTAACGATATCGCCAAGGATGCTATTGCCAGGCACGGCCCTGATTGAAACACCAAGCTGGCACAACAGCGTACACTACTAACGCCTCAGTAAACGGAGGAAAGTAAAAATGCCGAAAGACTGGAGACTCGAAGGAACCTACTTTGAAGGGTGCACCTGCGACACGCCGTGCCCGTGCATCTTTCTTCAACCGCCCACGAAGGGTTTTTGCGAAGCGTTTGTCGGCTGGCATATCGCGCGCGGTCACGCCGACGGGGTGAGCCTCGACGACCTCAACGTCTCGGCCTGGTTGCATTCGCCGAAAGCGTTGACGGAAGGCAACTGGAGCCTTGCGCTGTATGTGGACGAGCGCGCCAACGACCAACAGCAGCAGGCTATCGAAAAGATATGGAGCGGCGAAGGGGGTGGGCAGCTCGCCATCATCTCTTCTCTGGTCGGTGAGGTAAAAGGCGTGAAAAAAGTGCCCATCGAGTACGTGGAGTACGGCAAACAGCGCCAACTGAAAGTTGGGGGCGTTGGTGAGCTCGAGCTCGATGAGCTCGGCGGCGAGAACGGACGCCCGGTGCTGATCACCAACCATCCGCTGGCGGTCTCGCCCGGTTACCCGGCCACAGTTAACACGGTGGCCAGCGCGAAGTACAGCGACTACGACGTCAAGGACTGGGGCGGGAGCGCGGTTACCGGCTTGTCGGCGCCATTCGTGTACGGCCCGTATGAATCCGGAGCTCTGGAGGCGCCCGCCGCGTAGACTCGTTGCGTGGCTCGCGGGAGCACAAGCGCTGTGGTGATCGATGGCGTTGCCAACGCCGTCGATCACTTCATAACTGCGACCTTGTCCAATCTCGAGGCAGGAACGCTGGCGCGGGATGAGGAAACCAGAACCAACGCGCACTTGTTTGTTTGCGGCGCCATCATGTATCTGGCGGACTATGACGAGGTCGACAAGGCAAGCACCGATGAGCTCGTGGTGGTGAAGCTCAAAGAACACTTCGACCTGGACACGGCTGGCGCCAACGCGGTGATTGCGATGCTGGATCGGGTTTCACCAAAGGACGCGAGGCACATTTTTCTCATCGAAGGAGCGAGTGCGTTGCGGCGCTGGATTGCGGACGCAGACAAGAGCGCATCTGTGAAGTTGAAAGAGCTAACAAACTGAGCGTGTGAGGGGGAACTCAAATGCCTGATCAAGACGACGATTTGGTCAAGAAAGTGGCGATGGCGGTTGGCGCCGTGCTCATTATCATCGCGATCGTGCTGGGTGTGATGTAAGCGCAATGCGGCTGAGCACTTCGCCCAATTTCCCAGACACCGGCGAGTCGGGCTGGAAACAGTTATCCAGGCCCGACAAGTGGTTCGTTCTCACGAGTCTGCTCGCCGTCAGCGGCGTGGCATGGGCCTACATGCTGATGATGTTCTGGCATATGCAGACCATGCCGATGTCGCAGATGTGGATGCCGCCGACGGGTGCGGATGCGCGCGCGTGGTCGCTGGTGGATTTCTGGCTGACGTTCCTCATGTGGAGCGTGATGATGATGGCCATGATGGTGCCGTCCGCGTTTCCCATGATCATGATGTTCACGGCAATAAATCGCAGAAAGCGCGAGGCCAGTCAGCCCCATGTTTCCACTTGGATATTTCTGGTTGGCTACATCATCGCCTGGGGCGGATTCAGCGCGCTGGCGACGCTTGTTCAGTGGCAGCTGCATCACAACGCATTGCTGACACCGATGATGGAGAACAGCAGTTATGTGCTGGCTGGCGTCGTGTTGATCATCGCCGGTCTGTATCAGTTCACACCATGGAAAGATGTGTGTCTGAACAAGTGCCGCACGCCGCTGGGGTTCGTGATGACACAATGGCGAGACGGCGCCAGAGGCGCGTTGATCATGGGGCTCAAGCATGGTCTTTTTTGTGTCGGCTGTTGCTGGGCGCTCATGCTGGTGCTGTTCGCGGTTGGCGTCATGAACATGCTCTGGGTTGTGCTGATCACGCTGTTCGTAATTTTCGAGAAAGTCATCCCAGGCGGCCCGAACGTGGTGCGCGCGGTGAGCGGTTCGCTGCTCCTCGGCTGGGGCGTTTGGCTTTTGGCCGGCACAATCGCTTAGCTCGTGCGGTTACTGTCTATTTTATAATATTTTTGTGGTTCTCCTGCTGACGGTCCGCGCTACCGGCCGGCAAGTTATTCGCACAGAAACCAACGGAGTGTTCAAGAGATGAAAATCGAAACAAAAGCGATCCACTCAGGCTATCAACCTGATCCGACCACTAACGCGGTTGCCGTTCCCATATATCAAACCACTTCCTATGCGTTTGACAACACGCAGCATGGCGCCGATCTGTTCAATCTGGCGGTGCTGGGGAATATTTATACCCGCATCATGAATCCTACCCACGACGTGCTCGAACAACGCGTCGCGGATATGGAGGGTGGCGCCGCGGCACTGGCATTGGCCTCGGGTCAGGCTGCCACAACCTATTCGATAATGACCATCGCCGAGGCAGGCGACAATATTATTAGCCTGACCCAGCTGTACGGCGGGACTTACAATCTGCTTGCCCACACCATGCCGCAGCTGGGCATCGATACGCGCTGGGCCGATACCGGGAACCTTGACGCCATAGCGAGCCAGATCGATTCCAGAACGAAGGCAGTGTTCTGCGAGTCCCTCGGCAATCCCGCGGGCAATGTCGTCGATATGGAAAAACTAGCCGATATCGCGCACGCGCACGGCGTCCCGGTAATTGTCGACAATACCGTGCCGACGCCTTATCTGTGTCGCCCGTTCGAGTGGGGCTGCGACATCGTGGTGCATTCGTTAACCAAATACATTGGCGGCCACGGCACCATCATTGGTGGAGTCCTGGTGGACTCGAACAAATTCGACTGGGTCGCCAACAAGGAGCGATTCAAGCGGCTCAATGAACCAGACGTCTCTTACCACGGCGTCGTGTACACGGAAACCGGTTTGCCCCCTTACATCCTGCGGGCAATGGTGGTGCCGCTGCGAAATATCGGGGCCGCCATTGCACCCATGACCGCGTTCCTGGCGCTACAAGGCCTGGAGACGCTGGCAGTACGCATGGACCGAATCTGTGACAATACTTTAACCGTCGCCAAACATCTCGAAAGCCACTCCGACGTCGAATGGGTGCGATATGCGGCTCTGGAGAGCAGTCCTTCCAAGGCCCTGTGCGACAAGTACCTGGGCGGTCGCGCATCCAGTGTCTTGAGCTTCGGCCTCAAGGGAGGCGCCGAGGCCGGCCCGAAGTTTATCGACGCGTTGCAATTGATCACTCGTCTGGTGAATATCGGCGATGCCAAATCCCTTGCCTGTCATCCCGCGTCCACTACCCACCGTCAATTGTCCGAGGAAGAACTTGCCGCCTCTGGTGTATCGGCGGATCTGGTACGCCTTTCCATCGGCATCGAGAATGTGGAAGACATTATCGAGGACATCGACCAGGCGCTCGCGGCGGCGAAGTAACCTTCGGTGAATCCCTCCCCTGCAACAGGGGAGGGATTGTTTGTCAAGCGGCCACGGGTATTTCGTGTGTCTGAGGGGTTTCAATATCCTCACGCATGGCGTCCAGCTTATCATTAATGACAGCCTTCACGCTGTTGCACGCGCCCCAGTAGCCCGGTCCAAAATCGGTATTGCCTTCGACTGTCAGCGTCACAGCGGTTTGCTCCGCGTGCTGTTCAAGGCTGATCAGGATCGACTCAACGTCGACATCGTCACGCGGCAATGTGATCTTTATCCTCGCGTTGGCGTCCCAGGCAATCGCCTTGCCATCGATGGCCCACGACGGGCGAATCTGGCTCCCGGCCTTGTGAGTCACCTTCACATATTCAGGCCACGCGGAAGTATCCCTGCTCATCTCCGGGAAATGAATTTTCGCGAAGTATTTCCCCGCAATCCAGTCCCAGACCGCCGCTTTGTCCGCAGCAAAGATCTGCATTGATTTGATCGAGAATTCCATTTTCCACCCTCGCTTCAGGTTGGTGATTTATCGATGCAAGCTCAGATGGCTGCAGACTACACGCCTGGTGTATCTGCACTATTTCCAGCCGGAAGTTTAATGTTGCAATTGTTTCAGTGGGCTGCAGTCGACTTCAGGGGCGTCGCAAGCCAACAACAATACCTGTAGGTTGGCGCTGAGCGATAGCGAAGCCCAACGTGCAGTGGGCATCTCAGAGCAACGGCCCGTTGGGCTTCGCTGCGCTCAGCACCAACCTACGTCTGCAATGGAGTTTAACGACACCCTCCTTGACTGTTGCAATGAGATTGGGGATCAGGTCGTCGCGCCGCTGACAACTCAGCGATGCAAATCTGTCGCGGGTACCAGATCGCAGCCATCGATTCCGGCGCTCTCTTGAGCGGCGGCGTTTGTTATACTACATAAGTTTTAGTTGTGGCTGATCGAGTATGGTTACAGAATCCGTTGCCGCCGCCGCCCCGGACACGCGCCGTCATTTTGGCTGGCTTCATGTGCTCGGCTTCGTGCTGGCTGCTATTGTCATTACTATCGTTGCAACCGTATGGATTGTCCGCTCGTACATTTTTCATTCCGAGTTCACACCTGTCACATTGTCGGCGAAGGAAGAGCAAGTACTCGATGCCAAGTTGGAAAGGCTCGAGTCGATCGGTTCTTCGCCAACCGCAGCGCAATCCGCCACTGAAGGCGGCGCGTTGCAGCCGGAAAAATACAGCGAAGAAGGCGCGAGCCGGGATATCGCGTTTTCGGAAAAAGAACTCAATGCGCTGGTGGCAAAGAACACCGACCTCGCGCAGAAGCTCGCCATCGATCTGTCCGACGATCTCGTGAGCGCCAAGCTGCTGGTTCCCATGGACGAGGATTTTCCGTTGCTCGGTGGTAAGACACTGAGAGTAAAAGCAGGTATGGAGCTGGCCTACGATCAGGGCAAACCGATCGTGGTACTCAAAGGCGTCAGCGTCATGGGTGTGCCGATCCCCAACGCCTGGCTCGGCGGGCTCAAGAACATTGACCTCGTGCGCGAATTCGGCGGCGAGGAAGGATTCTGGAAAGCCTTCGCCGCGGGTGTCGAGCACATTGGCGTGCAGGAAGAGCGCCTGCAGATCAAACTGAAGGAGTAAGAACGAACAAGCCCGCTGCACCGGCTATCGCGGCTGAAGGGAGTGTCGCAGAAGTGAACGACAGCACTTGCAGGAGCGGCCGTAGAGAAGAACCTTATCCTTATCTCCCCTCCTCTCGCAGGAGGGGATGGGGGAGGCAGCCGCGATTGGGGTTGCAGAGAGTGTGGTGACCTCGCAATCGCGGCTGCCCTCCCCCATTCCCTCCCGGGGGCGGGAGGGATATCGAAGGTTTCTTGTTAGTGGCCGCTCCTACACGCGTTGATCGACTTTTGTGAAAACCTGAAAGCCGCGCCACGAAAAACGGTGTAGGTGGCTTCCGCACCCTTGCGTCTACTTGCAGTCCTAGCAACCAACAGAGGACCACGTTATGTCCAGACACTACGAAGCGTTGAAAACGAAAATCCATGAGATCGAAGAGGATATCCAGAAGTTCTACGAGAGCGGGAACAACGCGGCCGGCACCCGCGTCCGCAAGGCGATGCAGGAAGTGAAGTCGCTGGCGCAGGAGGTTCGCAAGGAAGTCACGGACCTCAAAAACAAGTAGCCGGCCTTGCGCTGCAGCTTTCTAGAGAGGCCATGCCTTCGGGTATGGCCTTTTTTCAAGGGAAGGGGGGCGTTAAACTCAATCGAGGCTGTAGGTTGGCGCTGAGCGCAGCGAAGCCCAACGG
>JBPCXK010000447.1:0-4509 GCA_051008635.1 Gammaproteobacteria bacterium | reverse complement strand
GATGCCGATCACACCGAGCGGCACGCGCATACGGCCTACTTCGATCCCCGACGGCCGCTTGTTGATGTCGCTGATCTGCCCCACCGGGTCGGTCAGGGCGGCAACCTGTCGAAGGCCGTCAGCCATGCCTTGAACGCGACTATGACTGAGCGTGAGACGGTCGAGCAGGGGCGCGGCCAGGCCGTCGCGTTCGGCCGCCTGCAGATCCTTGGCGTTAGCTGAGAGCAACGCTTCCGAGCGCGCCTCGATGACCTCGGCGATGGCCGCAAGCGCAGCATTCTTGGCGCCGGTCCGCGCGCTCGCCAGCTCTCGCGAGGCCGCGCGCGCGCGCCTGCCGACTTCGGCCACGTAGCCGCGCAATTGAAATTCTTTTTGAGTCGCACTCATCGATGGTTGCCAAACAAGGGCATCCCCGCCATTGCCAGCGTCAATTGTAACAATTCATCCCATGCGTTGCCCGCCGTTTGCCCCTTGATTACCTTGTCGGACTGCACACAGCGGCGCAGCAGCTGTGGCCAGCGGTCGGCCTTACCGCGCTTTAACGCGCTCTGAAAGAGCGGTTTGCGTTTGCCCCATACCGGTTGCAACACCTGGCTGAGCGATTCTCCCTTGCCGAGCGCGGCGGACATCCGGGTGAGCTCGCGGACCTCACGGCTAAGCGCCCAAAGCACCACCGTCGGCTCCGCACCCTCCGCGCGCAGGGAACGCAAGATGCGCACCGCCCGCTTGGCATCGCCGCCGAGACAAGTATCCGCCAGGGCGTAGACATCGAAGCGCGAGCTGTCGGTCAGCGCACCGAGCGCTGTTTCAGCGTCGAGCGACGACTGGTCGCATAACAGCGCCAGTTTGTCGATCTCCTGTGCCGCGGCAAGCAAGTTGCCCTCCACGCGCTGCGCCAACAATTCCGCGACCTCGCCACCCGCCGTGATCCCGTGTTTGCGCAACCGCCTCACGACCCAGTCGCGCGTCTCCGATGCGGACAAGGGCCATACCTGCACCACGACGCCAATAGACTCTATTGCCTTGGCCCAGCTGCTGTTTGCAGCGGCACGCTCCAGCTTACCCGACTGAATGAGCAGCACAGTATCTTGCGGCGGCGACTCGCAGTATGCCGACAAGGCCTTGCCGCCTTGCGCGCCAGGTTTGCCGTCGGGGATGCGAAGATCGATGAGCTGGCGCTCGGCAAACAACGAAAGGTTGGCGCTTGCCGTATGCAACGCCTGCCAATCGAACCCACGCTCGACGTGCATCACGTGCCGATCGGTGTAACCCGAATCGCGAGCGCAAGAGCGCACCGCGTCCGCCGCCTCGAGGACCTGGAATGGTTCTGCGCCACAGATCAAATACACCGGCGCCAGGCCTTTGCCCAAATGTCCAGATAGCTGATTGAGTCGAACTCTCATTCCAGCCAACATATCTCAATGCCGTTGCTTTGAACAGATTTCTCACGTTTTTCCGCGGGCCCGGCGACGGTTTTGTTGCAATCATTCGACCGATCCGACGAGCGGCGCAAAGAGCAGCCGGATGGCGGCCGCTTTCCGACACCAGGTGATCGGCATGGCCCCGAAATGCCCTAAAATTTTCTGGTGACACCGCAAACCATCGCGGCAACTTCATCATCCAGTCCCGGCGCCTGCGCACACCAGGAACGCGCGGGGACGCTAAACACGACGCGGCGTACGAATGGGGACTTCATCGCAACGATCTGCAAACACCAGGCGACGGCAGGCACGGCTCATCACCGAGCTGCGTACTATCGTGCGCGCGCTCCTGTCGGCAGCCCTCAACGCCTCCGTCAGACAGGCGCGCGATCAAGCGCAGCGCAACGCTGGCGACATCAACACGGGTGACGACCGCGCCAAGGCCCTGGCAGCCTTTGCCAGCGCCCCAGAAAAGCTCGGCGCGGCTTATCTGGACGAGGTCAGCAGCTACTTTCGGTTGGGCTCCACGGGCGAGCACAGTCTCGAAATCGAGGACCTCGGTAACACCGACGGGCTCGGCATAAATATGGCTGTGACGCGATTGTGCGCTCAGATCCACATCAAGCATCGTGAAGCGCTCGATCAGATCGAAACCGGCCTCCAGACATTGTCGGCTCGCCTACCAGGCGCGCCGCATCGTCTGGCTCTGCACCCGGAATCGCTCATCAAGCCCTTCCAACGCCGCATCGACCCGGTGGCGAAAACCGACGCTGGCAGGGTTGCGTTGTGCGAGTTGTTCGCTGAGCAGCTCTCGGCCCGCCTCGAAGATCTCTACTCCAGAGCGCAGCGGATCCTGTTCGAGAACCCGGACACGCCGCAGCGTCCCGGCGGCGCAGTCGTGGATCACCCCACGGTTGACCGCACCACCAATGCGGAAATCAAGAGCCTGCGCACAGGTGAATTTCTGGCGCCTATTGCTCTCAGCGAGTGGTTCAAGACCCCCGAGACATCACAGCCCGCAAATGGGGCGGAGCCCAGGTACGTTGAATCCCCGTCGCCCATCGACACAGAGATGAGACATCTGATCGGCAGATATCTCTCTGCGGAATCTGATTCAGACGAACTACAGTCTCGCCGTCACGAAGTCATCGCTGCCATCACGGCGGCCTCACGAACCCATTGCGCCGCGAACGCGCCCCTATCGGCGCAGGCAATCAAAGCGTTGATCAAGTCGCATCTTGCCCGGGACGAACAAGGCCGGCCGGCCCGCATCAGCCGCAACGACGCCAGGATTGTTGCCCTGGTATGTGAGATATATCGGTCCAGTCTCGGCGAGAATGTCGTGGTCGGCCACATGGCCACGCTGCTTACACGATTGCAATTCCCGATCATCAAACTCGCGCTGCTCGATACAACGTTTATTCAGGATCCACTGCATCCCGGCCGCGGATTGCTGAACGAGCTTGTCTCGCTCGGCGTGGGGGTCAGCGATCGCTCCGGGCCGCTGTTCCGTTATCTTCAACACGTGGTGTCGGGCGTTGTCGATGGTTTCGACAGCGACGTCGATGTATTTCGCAAGGCGCTGACTCAGCTACGCAAGATTGGCGTCGTCGCTGGCAAAAAACCACGCACGGCCGCTGCCGATTCAGGTGCGCAGGCGCGTGAATCGGCCCGGCGATCAGGAGCCAAGCGCATGGTCGTCGCCACCATGAATCGCCACATCAAAAACAAGCGCCTCCCCGAGGAAGTGCTCGATTTCGTGCTCAACTGCTGGGCGCCGTTCATGGCCCTCACGTACTACAACCACGGGGCCGATTCGCAGAACTGGAGATCATCCGCCCAAACGCTGCGCCGTCTCATCCGCGGCGCGGGCCCCAAGATCAGCGAACATGATTTCGACCACCTGATCGGCAACCCCAAGGATTTCTTCGATGACATCGCCAACGAGCTTGCACGCGTCTCCTTCCGCAAGGAGACCCACTGCGTCTCGCGTCTCGCCAAGGCATACGCATGGTACGAGCAGGCGGCGCTGCGCGCACGCGCCGGCCATCAACACGTGCCCGACTTCCTTTCCGAGACCGATGAGGATGAGCGGTCGAGCAACACGAACCCTGCGCAGCATGAAGGGTGCGCAGGTGACTCTTCGGCGTGGCTGAACATGCTGCTCGCCTGCGTGCCGACGGACGTGCGGCCAGGCGCCTGGTTTGAGATCTTTCGCGGCAGGGGGTTGGCCAAACGGCGTCTCAAAGTGACCTCGATCCGCCAGGACACCGGTCATGTGCTGTTTACCGATCATTCGGGCGAGGTCATGCTGCACGTTCATCTGGAAACGTTCCTGCAGGATCTCCGCACGGGCCGCAGCAAGCTGATCAACGACAGCAACCTGTTCGACAGGGCGCTCGCCTCGTTCATCCGGTCGAGCAGCCGGCAAAGCGACAGGAGCGTTTAGTACCTTACAACTGAAATCTTGTACAAAAATACCAAGAATTTCACGCCGTACTGTTACAAAGTCCCCGGCCAGATGTGGTTGCTCCCAACATATGGCAGCTAAGGTTATCGTCTTCCCCTGCGGGGTCCGACAGCCACGTGCACGCGCAGGGATGCGCGCGCAGGCAGGGCGCCGAAGTGTCCAGGGAGCGGACGCGTGCCGGATTAATGCCTCTCGCACAATCCGTCTGATACACTATCGTGCGCACACTGAAGCCCAATCCGAGCGCTCCCATCATCGCCCCTTGAAGACCCTTGCCAACAACTTCGAATATCTCTGTGTCTCTTGACATAGTCCGAGACACGCGGCGATGTAAATCTTTGGTTCCGGCTATGCCGGGTTAGGGCTCTGCCAGAAATAAGTTTGCACTTCTCGGCGGCTAGCCCGCATATCTCACCACGATGACGGCGCTGGCTTGATCTTTGATTCCACAACGCATTTTCTTCTCGGAAATACGACCTGTATTCCACTCCTTCAGAAAATGCCTTGTGAAATTTCGAGTAGGTCGGGCACTTCCAAAGTTGTAGGGCGAGCTTTGTATTCTCTGTTGTCCGCCTGGTTTCCCGGCGGTGCCACAATATTTCACCCATGACTCGAGTT
>JBPCXK010000446.1:0-5163 GCA_051008635.1 Gammaproteobacteria bacterium | reverse complement strand
CCCATGGCGTGACCAACCGGCTGGTCGGCGGCCGGCTCAACACGCGCGCGCTGGATGCGATCCAGAGCGGTGGCATGGGGGAAGGCTGGAGCGATTATTTCGCATGCACCATCAACGATGTCATCGTGGTCGGCGACTGGGTGGCGGACAATCCGGGCGGGATACGCGGCTTCCCTTACGACAGCGACTTCCCGGACAACTTCGGCGATCTCGGCACCGGGCGTTATGGCGGCGACCCGGTTCACAACATCGGCGAGATCTGGTGCGCCGCGTTGCTGGAGATGAACCGTAACATCGGCGCCAATCTCGGCGTGCAACTGGTCGTGGATGGTCTGAAGCTGACGCCGGCGAACCCGAGTTTTCTCGGCGCGCGCGACGGTATCATCGCCGCGCTCGACGACAAACTCAGTGCCGGCCAGCTCAGCACCGGCGAGCACCGGATCGCGTTTAACGGCATGTGGCAAGCGTTCGCCCGTTTTGGCATGGGCCCCGGGGCACGCTCGAACGGTCCATCGTTGTCGGGCATCGTCGCAGATTTCGACGTCCCCGGCTCACGTACTGAACCGGCGGTAAAAGTCGAAACCTCACCTGACCTGACGATCCCCGACAACCAGGCTGCGGGCGTTTCGAGTCGGCTTGGGGTATCGCAAGCGGGCAGGATCACGGGCGTGGCCGCCACGGTCGATATTGCGCATTCGTACGTCGGTGATTTGCGCGTGAGCTTGTTGAGCCCTTCCGGGCGCTTCGTGTTGCTGCACGATCGCGGCGGGGCGAGTGCCAACGATCTCGTCCGCACGTACAGCAGCGACGACGATCAGAATATGGCGGCGCTTATTGGCGAGCAGTCGCAAGGAGACTGGACATTGCAGATTGCAGACCTTGCAGGCCTCGATGTCGGGCGCCTGCGTCGGTGGAGTTTGGAGTTACGGCTCGAATCGAGTGCGAGCACCGTGCGTGGAGAGGCCACGCCGGCGATGAAGATTCCTGATAACGAGGTGGCGGGTATCAGTAGCGCCATCGCTGTTTCGCAGGCGGGTGTCGCGAAGGGGATCAAGGTTGCAGTTGATATCACGCATACTTACGTTGGTGATCTGCGCGTGGAGCTTGTTTGTCCGAGCGGTAAGCAGGCGTTGTTGCATACGCGTGCTGGGGGTAGCAGCGATAATTTGATTAAAACTTACGACTCGCTGAGCGCGACAACGCTGGCGGCGTTGATGGGTGAGTCGGTGGAAGGGAACTGGGTCTTGCGCGTGACTGATCTTGCCGGACTGGATACGGGGAAGCTTAATCGTTGGAGTCTGGAGTTGAGTTTGTAACCGGCAACCGTCGCCCCAGAAAGCGCAGAGGGCTTCCAGGGGCCGGGAGTTTTGTCAGCAATGTCGCTGGATACTGGATAACCGCTCCGCGGTTTCCGGTATGACGAATTCTATGATTGGCGCGCGGTTTTGCACCGCTTCGCCGCCACATCAAAACGCCGCAGAATCGCTCCGCGTACCACGACAACGCAGCACCTTCCAGTAGCCGAACAGGTTTGCGTTTTTGACTTCGATGACGTCGAGGTGACTGTCGCGAACGAACTGTTCGAGGTCGAGGTCGGGGTGAAAGCCGACGAGCTTTGATAGCGGCGAGGCGAGCCCTTCGGCGGCGCGCACGATGGGGTTTTTGCACATAAAGTGGTTGACTATAAAGATCTCGCCGGCGGGTTTGCACACGCGGCGCATCTCTTCGACGATGCGGGTCGGGTCGCGCGTCACCGAGACCACGTACATCGCGACCACCTTGTCGAAGCTGTTATCAGAGAAGGTAAGGTTTTCGGCGTCCATCTCCAGGATGGCTTCCACCTGTGCCAGTTCCTGCCGGTCCACGCGCTCGCGCGCCTTGGCGAGCATCTCGGCGGAGAGGTCGATGCCCGTTATTTTTACATCATCAGGGTAGAGCGGCAGCGACAAACCCGTGCCTACGCCGACTTCGAGAACGTTGTCGTGCGTGTTGCAATTGAGAGAATCGACGATCTGTTTGCGACCGGGATTGAAGATCGGCCCAAACAACGCGTCGTAGACGCGGGCATAGCGGCGGTAAGCGGCTCTTATGGCTTCGATTTCCAAGAGTATCCCCTCACGTTGTTGTTTTTCTGGGAGTTTTTTGCAACAAGACCAGATTATGCGAGTGGCGGCCGCCACTATATGGTCTATCATTAACGGCGCGTAATCAACCTTGACTTACACCGCGGTAACTGTTTTGAAACTGGAGCGTGACGATGCCCGCTCATTGTGAGCGGCGTGCGTCTCTGGTATTCTGACTTCCCGTCCCAAAGCTACGAAAAACGGTCACCAACTCATGACCTGTTACGTTTTTGTCACCGGGGGCGTGGTTTCCTCATTGGGTAAAGGCATCGCGTCCGCGTCGCTCGGCGCGATACTCGAAGCCCGTGGCCTCGACGTCACCATGATCAAGCTGGATCCCTACATTAATGTGGATCCCGGCACCATGAGCCCGTTTCAGCACGGCGAGGTCTTCGTCACCGAAGACGGCGCGGAAACGGATCTCGATCTCGGTCACTACGAGCGCTTCGTACGTTTCAAGGCGACCAAACGCAACAATTTCACGACCGGCAGGATCTACGAAAACGTGATCCGCAAGGAGCGGCGCGGAGATTATCTGGGCGGCACGGTGCAAGTCATCCCGCATATCACCGACGAGATCAAACGCTGCATCAAGGAAGGCGCCGCGGACGCCGAGATCGCGCTGGTCGAGATCGGCGGTACGGTTGGCGACATCGAGTCGCTGCCGTTTCTCGAAGGCATTCGGCAAATGGGCATCGAGCTCGGCCGCGAGCGTGCGCTCTTTATCCATCTCACGCTCGTGCCGAAGATCGAGGTCACCGGTGAGATCAAGACCAAACCCACGCAACACTCGGTCAAGGAGCTGCGTTCCATCGGTATTCAGCCCGATATCCTGCTGTGCCGCGCGACCGAGCCTTTGCCGGAGAACGAGCGGCGGAAGATCGCCTTGTTCACCAATGTAGAAGAGCGCGCGGTCATTTCCGCGATCGATCAAAAGAGCATTTACAAGATTCCTCTGTGGCTACATTCGCAGAAGCTCGACGAGATCGTCGTGCGTAAATTCAACATCAGCGCGCCCCCCGCCGATCTGAACGACTGGAAAGAGGTCGTGCACGCGAGGGAGTTCCCGGAAGCTCAGGTCACGGTAGGGATGGTCGGCAAATACGTCGATCTGCCGGAGTCTTACAAGTCGCTCAACGAAGCGCTGACGCACGCCGGCATCTCTACCCACACGGAAGTCAAAATCAAACATATCGATTCCGAAAAAATCGAATCCGAAGGCACCGGTTGCCTGCGCAGTCTGGATGCCATCCTGGTGCCCGGCGGTTTTGGCGGTCGTGGCGTCGAAGGCAAGATCGCCGCCGCGCGCTACGCGCGCGAGAACAACATTCCGTATCTCGGCATTTGCCTCGGCATGCAGGTTGCGGTCATCGAATACGCGCGCAATGTCGCCGAACTGGAAGCCGCCAACAGCACGGAGTTCGACGCCGGCACGCCGCACCCGGTCATCGCGCTCGTCACCGAGTGGCGCGACCGCGACGGTGAGGTGCAACAACGTGACAGCGGCAGCGACCTCGGCGGCACCATGCGTCTCGGTGCGCAGGCGAGCAAGCTGCTGCCCAACTCGCTGGCGCACACGATATATGGCAGTGACGTGATCAAAGAGCGCCACCGCCACCGCTACGAATTCAATAATCATTACCTCGACCAATTGCAGAAATCGGGTCTGTTGATCTCCGGCCGCTCGGTCGACTCTTTGGTCGAAGTCATCGAGCTGCCGAATCATCCCTGGTTTGTCGGCTGCCAGTTCCATCCGGAATTCACGTCCACGCCGCGCGGCGGGCATCCGTTGTTTTCGGGTTTCGTACGCGCGTCGCGCAGTTATAGCGAGAGAACCGCAGGCGCGGCCGCCGTGTCATGAAGCTGGCCGGCTTCGAGGTCGGCCTTGACAAGCCTTTCTTTCTCATCGCCGGTCCCTGCGTCATCGAGTCCGAGGCGCTGGCAATGCAAACGGCAACCGCGCTCAAGGAGATCACGGGCGATGCAGGCGTACCGTTCGTCTACAAATCCTCTTTCGACAAGGCCAATCGTTCCTCCCATGAGAGTTGTCGCGGCCCGGGCATCGCGGAGGGCTTAAGGATTCTCCACAAGGTAAAGACAGAAGTCGGCGTGCCCGTGCTGACCGATGTGCACGAGGACACACCGCTCGACGAAGTCGCGGCCGTTGTCGATGTGTTGCAGACGCCCGCATTTCTGTGCCGCCAGACCAACTTCATTCAGGCTGTCGCGAAGACCGGCAAACCCGTCAACATCAAGAAGGGGCAGTTTCTGTCGCCGTGGGAAATGAAGAACGTCGCAGAGAAGGCGCGCGCCACCGGCAACCAGCAGATAATGGTTTGCGAGCGCGGCGCATCCTTCGGCTACAACAACCTGATTTCCGATATGCGCGCGTTGGCGGTGATGCGCGAGACCGGCTGCCCGGTAGTGTTCGATGCCACGCACTCCGTGCAACTACCAGGCGGACAGGGCGCCAGTTCTGGCGGCCAGCGAGAGTTCGTGCCGGTGCTGGCGCGCGCAGCGGTCGCGGCGGGCGTTGCGGGTGTGTTCATGGAATCGCATCCCGATCCGGACAAGGCGCTCAGCGACGGCCCCAACGCCTGGCCGCTTTCGCGAATGAAGGCATTGCTGAGCACGTTGAAGGCGCTTGACGAGGCGACAAAGTCGCGGCCGTTTGGGGAAGATGGTGTTGCATGAGTGACGTTGCTGTTGAGGGTTTTGTTGGTGTCGTCAAACACGTTTCGTGAGTTGGCGCTGAGCGCAGCGAAGCCCAACGGGCTGTTGCCTATAGACGCTACCGTGTGTTGGGCTTCGTTGCACTCAGCCCAACCCGCAGAGTGGTTTTTGTGGGCGGCTTCAGCCGCGAATAAAACAAGCGATTTTCCCGTTCGCGGGCTGAAGCCGCTCGTACAAAATTCGAACCAATAATGCGGAAAACATGACATGTCCGAAATCGCAGATATCAGCGCGCGCGAGATTCTAGATTCGCGCGGCAATCCCACCGTGGAGGCCGATGTGCGTCTCGGCTCCGGGGCCACGGGTC
>JBPCXK010000445.1:0-3391 GCA_051008635.1 Gammaproteobacteria bacterium | reverse complement strand
TTGACCTTCAGACGCTCGCCGAGCATGCCCATGTGCACCGAAACACGGTCACTCGCGCGCCTGCGTCGCGCGGTGTGCAGGACTTCCTTCGGGAGGCGCTTCGCGTCATCAAGGCGGCAACGGACCTCAACGGTGACTTGCGAAAGGCGCTATTCTGGTATCGCAACGAACCGTTATCGGTTTTCGACTACAGGACGGCGGAGCGCCTCGTGTCCGAGGGCCGGGCAGATGATGTGATCCGGTACATCGGCTCGCTCGAGGCCGGTGCTGCCGGGTGATTCTGACTGGGCTCGGCCCACGCCGGCCTACCGCATGCATACGCCCAGGTGGGCCACGGAACCGACCAGCGGCGCGGGCGCCACTCGGCACGGTGGTCGCGCAAAGCGCCCCGGGATACCCGCGCTCTACTTGTCGCTCGAACCGGAAACCGCCGTGCGTGAGTACCAGGCTTCGAGTCTCCTACCGCCCGGAACACTGGTCAGCTACCTGGTTCGCGTCGAGCCAGTCGTCGACTTCACCGGCGGCTACGCACCTGGGTCATGGTCACCTCTGTGGGAAGACTTCGCCTGTGACTGGCGAGAACTCTGGTTCAACCACGCGGTAGAGCCACCCAGCTGGGTGCTCGCCGACGAAGTATTGGCTGCGGGCGCGAAGGGAATCATGTTCGCATCCACGGTTGCGCGTGGCGGTAGCAACGTCGTTCTCTACACCGACCTTCTGACAGTGAATGACAAACTGGATGTCCATGATCCAAGCGGGGCTCTTCCGAGAAATCAGGACTCATGGCGCTAATCGACGTGCTGGGTGGAAATTACTACCGTCCGAACCACTGATGTTGTTGGGTCCTAACTCATCTCGGAGACCGAGTTCGGCCAACTGCCGGAGCACGCGGATCTGGAAGGGGTGTGCGTCGCGTACATCCAGGAAAAAGCTTGTCTGTCGCAATCCACGATCTCGAACTACATGGGCCTTGCTTGACATTCACCGGATGTGGCAGCATCAAGCAGACTCTTTTCGAGGCAAGCTCGTTCGATAAGGACTCACAGTTATGTCGGAAACGCATGAGATAATCACAGGACAGAAGATCGAGGACACTATCGTGCCGGCTTGCGAGCCGTGGAGTGCGGAGGTGCGAAAAGGGGACGTCGTCCGGCTCATCGATCTTGAAGGTCAGCAGGCAGTCGACTTCCTTTGCTATAACCTGGCAGACAGAGCCGAACGCTATAACGCTGCCAACACTATCAAGCTTAACAGCAGCATTTATCTTGGGAAGGACACGGTGCTTTGGTCCGTGCGGGCGCGGCCGCTCATGAGCATCATCGCGGACACCTGCGGATCGCACGACACGCTTTATGGTTGCTGCTCGATCGAGATAGATAAGGTGCGTTTTGACAAGGACAATACCTGGGGTTGCCAACAAAATTTCGAAAAGGAGCTGGCCAGGCACGGCATGGATGACAAGGACATTGTCGCGAATGTGAACTTCTTCATGTATGTGCCGGTGCGCGAGGATGGGCACATCGCAATTGCTGATGGCCTCTCCAAGTCGGGCGACTATCTCGACTTGCGCGCCGAAATGGATGTGTTGGTTGTCATTTCCAACTGCCCGGAACGGGACAACGCGGCGGCCGGGTACAAACCCACGCCTGTCCGGACCATCATCTACCGCCCCGATGCCTGATGCAAGAACTCAAGCTGACACTGTCGCAGTCGACGCGGCGAAAAACGCTGTGCGCGGCTTAGTACCTTACCAGTGAAATCTTGGGTAAAAAGACCAAGAATTTCTCAGCCGGCGGTCGCGCACAAGCGAGGCGGACTTTCCCACGCCTTGTCCACGGCCGCGCGCCTCAAACGGCGGCGAAGCGGTGGGCAAGGGGTGGTAAAGTCCGTCGTTGAAGAGGCACATCTTTGGTTCCGGCTAGGTCGGGTTAGGGCCCTTAGCCGCGACCGAGTAGTCGCCTCGAGGTATCTCTGATACGCCCCCAAAGCGCTGACCAGACAAGCCTCCCGGCATCGAGCACCTCCGCCGTTTCCTGCTCAACGCCGGTGTTCGAATCACCGCCGGCAAGCCTCTGTGCCATGTTGTGTGCGAATGCCTGCGTAAGCCGGTTCGCCAGATCCTCGACAATACCGCCGCGACCAAACTGGGCCAGTGCTCCGGTCAGTGCATAGCCAACCTTGACGTCGACCCGCGCGCCGCCTTCGGACGTCGCGTTGACGCGATAGTCTATGCGTCCTTTAATCCGCGATGCGCTGCGGGTATCGCGACCTTGTGTGATCACGGTCGCGCGCCGTGCGCCATCGTCTCGGGTAATGCGGCCCTGGTTGGCGAAAGCCGTCGTGATAGGGCCAAGCTTGACCCGGATCTCCCCCTCGAATTCGTCGCCATCCTGTTTGGTAATCGTGGCGCCTGGCAGGCAACGCGCGACCTGGTCGAGGTCCTTGAGGAAAGTCCATACGTCGACCGCAAGGTGTTCGACCGTAAAGCTCTGGCTGAGCCTGGCCAGACCTTCTTCCGTAAAATCCTCGATCGCAAGCGGCTGCCCGGCATGTGCGCCTGGCTGTGTCGACGCTGATGATGGCCGCTCGCTGTCAACAAATGCACTGCTGCCGTTTTGTCGGGAATGTTCCATTCTCGGCGGGGTTCCCGGCGCGGGCCCGACCGTCGACCGACATGCCGGTAATGCAGCAAAGTCCAGACCTTCCGCCATCACTTCGCAAACCGCGTCAACGATGCCGACGTAACCGGTGCAGCGGCAGAGGTTGCCGCTCAGTTCTTCGCGAATGCGCTGCTCATCCGTATGCCTGACACGTCGTATGAGATCGCGTGCGGCGATGAGCATGCCCGGGGTACAGTAACCGCATTGCAGGGCATGGTTGTTGGTGAACGCTTCGCGTAGCCGCGCCATGAGCGGGTCGTCGTCGAAGCCCTCGATAGTGGTGATTTCGGCGCCGTCGCACTGTACGGCGTAGGTAATGCATGAGCGTGCGATCTCGCCGTGAATGTCGACCGTGCAGGCGCCGCAGATACCATGCTCGCAGCCGATATGCGTACCGGTCAGCAGTAAGTGCTCACGCAGAAAGTCCGCGAGATGCGTGCGTGGCTCGACCGCGGCGCTTACGGTTTCACCGTTGATCTTGAGCGTGATGTTTTTCAAGCAATGACCTGTGTTGCAGCGCGCGCGAGCGCGATCGTATGCAACTGGAGTTCGTAGGGATCGACAATACCGTTACTTTTCAGATGTGCCTTGATCGCACCGCTGTCCAGCTTGCTGCCGCGTCTAAAAGGTGTTGCGTCTTCCATGACGAGCGGGGCGGCATTGGTCGCGCCAACGACGGCGCGCATCGTTTTTGTTTCACTATCGAGCAGGACCGAACCGATAGCTTCCGC